>JAAKFR010000055.1 GCA_011064985.1 Chlamydiota bacterium | reverse complement strand
TGTTTCCAGCTCAATTGTTGTGTGCGTACAAATCATCATAGGTCTTTCCTCATGGTTTCTATAGATTTTGCACCAAGACTACACTTTCAAGGGGAAAGCTTCAAAGAAAAACAGTGTTCTAGTTTTGAGAGAGAGCTTGGTGATGGGGAGTGTTACCGGGTAAGCATGGTTGTTTTCGGGGTATTGGATTTGGATGGGAGAGATGAGGGAGCTTTCTTTGATTTCGGTTTCGCCAAGGGAACGGCAGATCTTTTGGAGGGGCACATGTCGACAGAGGTGGCATGAAATTTGCATATAACATCAAAGGAGAAAATAACCTTGGAGATAAGATGAATAATATCCTATTTGCAATTGAAGACTTGGTCTTCCTCTCAACACCCATTTGATCGTTGGTTCGATGAACAACTTTTAAATTGCTACGATATTGAAAGCATAGATGCTATGCCCGATCAGCCTGAGTTTTTTTGTGAATTCTCTTCAGATCTATCCTCGTCAGGAAAAGCAGTCTGCTAGTGGGTTATGGAGTAAGTTTTAGGAGTCTGGAGATGAAATAGAGGGGGTAATTATAGATGTTTCTATCATGTTTTAGGTTCATCGGGGTAGTTCGATTTAAGGTTGTGGTTGGAAATTTTTTCCCATAAACCAAAAGACTTTTTTTCTTTGAGTTCTCTCCCGCTTTTACTTCTAGCGGATAGATGTGATGGTCTCCTTCAACTAAAAAATCGATCTCCGCTGTGCCTGAGCTTGTCCAATAGTAAAGATCCCTCCGATGAGAGGCGATCAGCTCTTGAGCGACATAGTTTTCTACTAAGGCTCCTTTAAACTCGATAAATAAAGAGTCTCCTTCAATAAGAGTGCGTGCTGCAAGATTACTCTGAGCCCCAAGTAACCCAACATCGAGTAAGAAGGTTTTAAATGCGCTGGTGTTTGCATGGGCGCTAAGAGGAAATTTGGGAACTTCTATTGCCAGACTTTTGTGTATCAATCCAGCATCGACGAGCCACTGGATTGCATCCTCGTAATCACGCCCTCTTGCACTTTTTCGGATCGCTGCAAAAAAGAACTTCTTATTTTCCTTCGCAAGTTGTCTATGAATCTGTTTCCACACGGTCGTGATTTTCATGATTTCGTGTGAGGGTGCGTGTTTTGAGAAATCTCTTTCATAGGCATCTAGGATTTCTAATTGGACTTCTCTAATCGTTGTCAGATTTTCCTGTTTCGTATATTCATCTACGACTTCGGGCATACCCCCGATAAAAAGATACAACTTCAAAAGCTTTATGAGTTTCTCATGTATAGGAGTGGGAAAAGGGACAAAAGTTGTTGTTTCTTCAAGAAGGGTTCGCAGTTTTTCTTGATTAAGCGCTGAAAGAAACTCGAAAAAAGTTAAGGGGTAGAGGTGGATAAAATTCACTTTTCCGACAGGAAATCCCTTCTCTTGCGCTGTTTTTACGCCAAGTAAGGATCCTGCAGCGGCAACGTGATATTGAGGGGCTTCCTCACAAAAGTACTTCAGGCTATTCAGTGCTTTCGGGCATTCTTGGATTTCGTCAAAAATAATAAGAGTATTCTCGGGACTGATGTCTATCCCAGTATGAATCCTCAATATATTGACTAACTGGCTTGGATCGAGCGTTTCTTTGAAGTAGTCTGCAAGGTTTTCGTTTCTTTCGAAATTCAAATAGACAAGTTGGTCATAGCAAGTTTTTCCAAAATGTTTCAAAGAGTAGGTCTTTCCAACCTGTCTTGCTCCATTGAGGATCAATGGTTTTCGTCGGCGGGAGGTCTTCCATGCTTGCAAATGGGTGTAGATATCTCTCTCCATATCATAAAAATACCAATTAGCAGGGAAAAAAGCAAATTTTCCCTAGGAAAACGTGGTTACTGCGCACCTTTTTCGTTGGAAAAACGTGTTGGATAGACACGTTTTATGAGGGAATAACGTGGTGGACTTGTTGAGCTTTTGCGAAAAGGGGGGAGATGGTAGATTTTTCCTTATTTGAAATGGGAGGTGAGAGATGACGACGGTGGTGACTAGTGTTCCATTAGAGAGAAAAAAAAGTCGGGAGGTATATGTCCGCTCGTGCCAGGTAATTCCGAAAGGGGTCAACTCTCCTGTGAGGGCCTTTCCAGGTCTTTCCCAAACTCCGCTTGTGGTGGCGTCTGGCCAGGGAGAGACGATTGTCGATGTCGATGGGTACGAATATGTTGATTTTTGCCAGTCTTGGGGGGCTCTGATCCATGGCCACGCCCATCCGAAAATCGTGGCAGCTGCCCAAGAGAGGGTAGCTCAAGGGAGCACGTTTGGGATCACGACCGAGATCGAAGCTGAGCTCGCCTCGGAAATCGTTTCTTGTATCCCTTCTGTGGAGAAGGTCCGGTTCGTCTCTTCGGGGACAGAAGCTACGATGAGCGCGATCCGTCTGGCAAGAGGCTTTACAGGTCGGGACTTCATTGTGAAGTTTTCTGGTCACTATCACGGTCATGCCGACCCCTTCCTTGTCCAGGCTGGTTCCGGACTTTTAGAGATGGGGGCAACCTCCTCGTCTGCTGGAGTTCCAGAGGAGTGTGTCCGCCATACGATTTGCCTCCCGTTTAATGATTTTGCTGTTGCTGAGAAGCTCTTTAAGGAAATGGGAGAGAAGATCGCTGCGGTGATTTTAGAGCCGGTCCCTGCCAATATGGGCGTTGTCTTCCCCAAGGAGGGTTTTCTTACCTTCTTACGGGAGCAGACGGAAAAAGTGGGAGCGCTTCTCATCTTCGATGAGGTAATCTCTGGGTTTCGGGTAGCCCTTGGTGGGGCACAAGAGCTCTATGGAGTGACCCCCGATTTGACCTGCTTTGGGAAGATCATCGGAGGAGGCTTCCCTGCTGCTGCTTTTGGAGGGAGAGGGGATGTGATGGAGATGCTAGCCCCACTCGGCCCTGTCTACCAAGCGGGAACTCTATCGGGCAATCCTGTCGCGATGGCAGCAGGGTTTGAGGCTCTCAAGCTTTGCCAGGAGCCTCATTTCTACGAAAATCTAGAGAAGAGAACAAATCTACTGACAAGACCACTCCAGGAGTGGATTGAGAGAAGTGGTGCGCCCCTTTGCCTCAATCAGATCGGGTCGCTCTTCACTCTCTTTTTTGGAAAGCGAGAGGTGGAGACATTGGATGATGTGAAGGGGTGTGATTTCAAAGCGTTTGCTAGAGCCTTCCAGAGTCTGTTTCAGCAAGGGATCTACTTCTCTCCTTCACCATTTGAGGCCCAGTTCGTCTCGGGGGTTCACACGGAAGAAACGATGGAGAGGACGCTAGAAGCTCTCCTCTCTCACCTGGACTAGATATCAGCACTCATATTTCACACGAGTCTGGGACAGCTTTCAATGCCTTCAGGGACAACAAGCCCAAGCCGCTATTATGAATGATTGTGATCCCGTTCAATCAACTATTCTAACTGTTTCCACGGTAGCTGGAACAGTCATAGGAGCAATAGCTGGGCCAGAAGGTTCTCTCATTGGGGCTCCCACTGGCCTTGCTATAGGCATGGCTATTTGTGCAGTTAAAAAATCTATCGAAGAACATCGGTGTGTGATATTGTAGGGACCTATGGTGAATCCTATCTATCCAAATACATCTTTGATTAGATCCGTAGCTAAATTTACGCTGTTTACGGCGATTGCCTGCGCAATTTTGACTATCTCATTTCAATCTCAAATTCTGGCTACGACTGGCACTTTTTCATGGGGAGCATTAACTGCTCCTCAATTGATTTATTGTTCGGGATTGATTGTCCTGACTTTGGGATCCCTCTGCATCCATGTGATTACGGATTTCGCTGTCAGAAAAAGAGAGTGTTAAGAGCAGGTTGAGTCAAATTCTTGGCATTCAGCATAATGTCGATTATCGGATGTTGTTTCACTCCTGGCGCCTGCCTAAAGATTTCTCTCGCAGTTATGCTTTTGATGATTTGGACGATTTTTTTCGGACTGTATGTAGGAACAGATTGCACCAAAAAGTGAACATGATCCTTTAGAGGTAAATTACAAGCAAATCCTTTAAGGATTCTCCAAAGATTGTTGCAAAAAAAATGAATTTTGAATCTTAATACAGGGTTAATAAAATCTCGTTAAAATAGACCTGGTTTATTTGAGGTTTTTATTCCATGACGCATATCTATCAGATTTTACGAGAAGACACGCATAGACTCTATAAGGTTGGGATCGACCAAGAGGTGTCAGACTCTCTTGCTGAAAGGATCTTTCTCCAGGCGATCCGAGGTGGGGCTAGAGAGATTGATGCGGAAGTAAAAGAAGCGATTGAGATCGAGCGATCAGCGTACCATGTAGAGATTCTTCCAGCGATGAAAAGAGATTATTGGGACTCTCTCGATCACCTTCTTGTTGTAGAGAGACAAATGGGGACCTTAGAGCGGATCGTTGCGGCCTGGAATGCATTTGTGAATTGGATCATGGGCAGAGATCCAGAATCGAAACTAGAAGAGGTGGAGCTTGCCTTTGCCATGCACCTTTTCCGGGATATCGATACCGATCTTTTTGCGTCGTTGACGGGAGCAAAACGGAACAAGTTGGGGATGCTCCCCCAATCTGATCTCTCTTTCGGGCATGTTCTCCAAGTTTGGGAGGGGTTCTTTTCCGAGCTCCATCCTCGGATGGAAGGAGACGAGAAGGAACAGGTAGGGGAGTGGCATGAAGCACTGAAAAATCTTACCCACTTTCAGTTGGAGATTGAGAAGGCTCGGAAGTTGACAACGGTGAGAGAGCGTGAGGAGAGATTAGAGAAGATCTCTGAGGAGATGCAGAGGATCCTGACTGCTTGTTTTGAGGAAGGAAAAAAAGTGTGGATTCCTGGAGGTTTTGTCCAGCAGGTGACTGGTGCGATGCAACGCATGATCTATGAACTTGAGAAGGTTGATGATGACGCGTATCGGGTGCGGGTGCTCGATCTTACAAAAGAACTCGTCGATCAGGAGGAGGAGCCAGATCTCGAAGAGCTTTTTGCTAAAGGGGAGCTAGACATCGAGGGGGCAATAGCAAAGGGAGAACTCCCTAAATTCAAGTTTCATCCAAGCCAAACCTTTGAAGTCACTGAATCATTGGATGACCTTTTGTGGAGCACCTTGAAGGCGCTAATTGCCCCTGAATCGATTGTGTCAGAGGGTGGGGTCTCACCTCTCATCCTAGGTAAAGCATTTGTTAAAGAGGGATGGAGAGGGCTTGAAAGGTTAGCCGATCGAACAGATCCCGATGATGGGGTCTCCCTTCTGAAAGTGGCAAAGACCTTTATCAAAAAAGGGAGGAAAGGTGTTCGAAATGAGATGGAAGATCGGCTCGAGACCGACCGGAAAGAGTTTGTCACAGATGTTTTCAAAGAAAACGATGCGGTAGACTTGGAAAGTGACAAAGCTCTCTCAACACATGGTCGGACCTCAGCTGGGGCCGAGAAGATGATGGAGATCTTTTTGAAGGCAACCAACCCTGAGATATACAAGAAGATGAAGACCTTCATGAAGGTCTCAGCCTACTTCCTCCTCTACAGGCATGGAGAAGGGAAATTAGCCGATCCCGAGTTCCGAAAATGGATGATGCACAATGGAAAGAGCCTCCTTGCCGATCTTGCTAAAGGGGGAGAGAATCCGATTGGGATAAATGGGTTAGATGATGAAAATGCAAAGCAAGATGTCGAAGCGCTGAAGGGGAAACTCGAAGCGATTATCCAGAAAATCAACGAGATGGAAAAGGGGCAACGGATCGTTTTGCCTAAAAGCCCCGAGAAGCAATCCTCACAAGGGACCTCTTTTCCAGAGCTTTTAAACACACCCCTTTTGACACCTTTTTCAGAAATCAAAAAGGGAGAGGTCACAGTTTCTCACTCTTCACCTCTTGGGGAGATGGCCTTTGCTGACCCGGGGCAATTTCTGGGGGCTGTTGAGAGTCATATCGAGCAGATGCGCGAGGTGGCAGGGCAAGGGAAGTTCTCCCACTTAGAAGTTCTTCTCCAGGATCTCTCTGTTGTGTTCGACCAATTTTCCAAAGGTGGAGTTGGGCTTGATCATGAGCAATCCCTTCAGCTGAGCCGGCAGATACGAGAGTTCTGCGGACTTGCTTTGCAAGCCCTCTATGGGAAGGGGTGTATCGTTCCTGAACCTCGCTACATCCACTTCCTCCTTCAGGGACTCAAAATTGCCCAACAATATGCTAGAGTTCATGTTGAGGAGTTCAATGGTTTTCAATTTGATCTCAATCCTTTTCAGGAGATCCTCAAAAGCCCTTACCTCAACTTAGGGAGTTTTGAAGAGTTGATTCGTGATGATTTGGAAGAGGGAGAAGACTTAACGAACATTCGTCTCACAGTTGGAACTACAACTGTCATACCTGGAGATGAAAACTTTCTGGGACAATTTCCTGCATATCTCGAAAAAACGGATCTACTAGGAGAGTCTATCAATGATAAGGCATTCATTCAGGACCTTGGGCAAGAGGGATTTCTTCCAAATCAGATCACCGATCTTCGTCAGATCTATATTCTTTCGGTTGTAGCAATGGCCCCTCTACAGACTCTTGCCCCTTATGGGTTTGGGAATGTAGTAGGAACGTTCTTCGATTTGGTCAATCAGGTAGATCCTGACGAAGTGCGTGAAGCAGGTTTTGAGGGAGGGGTCGAACGTCACGTAGAGCCTGCGATCCGGAGACGTGTTCTGATGAGAATCATGGAGAGTCGTAAACCTGTCCACATCGAAGTGAAGAAGAATGCAGGTCTTGTGGCTACCTTTATTATCCAGCCATGGAATCTTGTTATAACCGATAGAATTTTTGACGGAATTACTCTGACCAGGTACCAACAAAAAATCTCTGATCTTTATCTCTCAAACGATATCGCAGTTGAGGAGCAGGAGGTGCAAAAGCGGCTCTTTGAGCAGGTCGTGAGCCAAGAGAGTGTCGACCATGTGGATGAGAAGGGAATTTCTACGAAGCAGGAAAATAAAAAACAGGCTTACAAGAATTTTGGGCTTTATGGGAAAACACAGCTTGAGGTGATCCGAGAGAAGTGGATGGCTCTTAATCTCCCTTCCGATATCTGCCAAGAGTTGCAGCTGATGCAGACCGATCAGCCAACTCGTGTGCAGGAGACGGTGGGGAAACTGACTAAGTATGCAGCCCTTCTCAACGACCCAGTAAAAGGACCTTCTATGAGACGTCTTTTTGAACGGAATCTCTTTCGACTCCACTTCTTGGAAAACTACTTGAAAGAGCACCCTGCTTATGTCCAGGTGTTTGTCCAGGAGCTAGCCAAAACAGCTGCTGAGATGCGGGAAGGGGGGAATTTCAGAAGTTACCTCTTTATCTTATCTCTTCTAGAAGAGAGTCGTAGAGTGTTTCAAAGAGTCAATGTTGCTACTGATTTGTTAGAAGTGGCGCTTGCGCATTCTGGTGTAGAAGGGGAGATGGCCAAAGCCGACGGGGGAGTAGAGCCGCAAGCAGGAGCGCAGAGGGAGTTTCATGAGTACTTTCTCTATTCGCAAGCGATCCGAGCGTATGAGGCCCTTTATGGATCTTTAGAGACTCCTGAGGTAGACGAAGAGGGGATGGAGAAGATCCTCTTTAGCCGTTTTATTCTAGCCACTCTCCCCTGTCCGAAGAAAAACCAGGATGTGGAGAAAAACGCTTTGATCTCCTACTTCCTCCACCGGATAGAGCCCGTAATCATCGAGTATTTAGAAGATGAGGAGCACCGGAATGAGACCTGCAACAGGTTGGTCACGGAACTTTTAGGGAAAGAGTGCGCACTGGAATGGAAGGTTGAAGGAGAGAGTGGCCTTCTCTTCTCTTCAGGTCCTTACCAAGTTGATCTCCGCATCGCAGAGGTGTGGGAGAACGGAAAGCAAAGGGGGATGATGAAAGGAGAGATCCTCGATCACCCCCATTTTTCCGAGATGCAACGCCTTGTCCGAGAACTTGGATTTTCTGATGACCTCTCTATAGTCCCCACTTTTGTCAAAACTGTCGTGGTGGGTGAATACGAGGGGAGACAATACGACTTTACTTTGACAAAAGAGGGAAAAAAGTACGCTTTTCGAGTGGTCTCCACAGCAGAAGGGGCCGTCCGGTTTTATAGGAAATTTCCGGGAAAATTGCGCGATAGTTGGTACCAGTGGGAGCCTACACTCATTACAGAAAAGCAGAAGGAGACGGAGGAGAACCTCGATGAGGCGGCTAAAGAGAAGGATGTGGAAAAGCTGCAACTTCATAAAGAGTCTAAAGTCCCTTTCCCTCGCTTGCTAGAGAGAGACGATTGTTGGATCAGGCAAGACCGGAAGAAGATCCGGATCGAAAAAGAGGGGAAACTTCTCTACAAAGGGATTTTACGTGGAAAAGGGTTTCTTCCATTTTCTGCTATCGAGCCTCCGCTCCATCTCCATCAGTTGCAAGAGGTAGAGACGAAAAAAGAGGTTCTCAACCCTTGGGAAGACTCTTCCTTTCTCCCCTTTAAGCGGATCGAGGACCAAGGAGAGATCACCGCTACTGGCTCATCGGGTAAAGTGAAAAAGATTTCCTACAACCGCTTCCCCCTCACATATGTGTGGAATCGGGAGATGGGTGCGTGGGAGGCAGAAAACTTTCCGGGGTATACTCTCTCTTCTACAACCCTCAGAGGGTATTTCAAAGGGCTGGAAAACGTTTGGAACATCTCCTACGAAAATTCTTCTCTGCCAGGCCTTTTTCCAGGAACTTTTCTCGATTACCACCTTCTAGAGGCCTCTAACGGGTGGCCAAAGGTGGTTGTTGCCATGAACGAGTATAAGGCAAACTCTTCCGGGGTCAAAGGGGCTATCAGTTCGGAGGTGTTTAACCGAGGGAAGCGTAGTCTTAGCTTTAAACCAGAATATGGCCTTGATGAAGGGGAGAAAAAACCGCTCTTTGTCTTTACCGCCGACCCAAATAAAGGGCTTGTGACAGATGCCTTACCAGCTGGGTATTTCTATCTCGGCTATCTCCTCACCCTCCAAGGGAAGTACGAAGAGGCTCTTAGGTATTTGAGGAAAGCAGAGTTGACCCGTCCCTTCGATGAGAGTTCAAATACCATCGTCGGCTGGTTAGAAAAGGCCCTCCAAACAGATTCGTCTCCTGAGACAGAAGCTTTACGCATGCACCTGATCTTGATCAAGCTCCGGCAGCAAGCGTTTCTCGAGCCCGTCAAAACACGAGGAGAGGGGGGCGTCTTGATGGTCTTCGCTGCCCAAACCTACACAAGATACCGCCTCCGGGTAAAAGAGGGGAAAATCCCCACCCAGCTCCAACTCAGCCACCAAGAGAGAAAAGAGTTCCAACGGTATGGCGAAACCTCCTTCTACTATGTCGGGTACCAGCTTCTCTTGCATAAAGAGGAATTGGAAACTCTTGGGAAAAAATTCCAGGAGCTGGAAGAGGAGATGGATGAGTTGATGGATGAGAATGTTTCCCTTCTCGATAAACCGGCTATCTTAGAACGTATTTCCAAACCCCTCCTACAGGATCCAAGTTTTGCGAAGCTTAGAAAACTCTACCAGGATAAGCTCCACCTCTCGATTCCTGAGCTATATGCCTGGTACCAGTCTGATTTTTTTGAAAATCTCCAAAAAGGGTCGATGTCGCCTGAGGAGTATCTCCAGCTCTTTCAAGAGGGAGAGCTCGAAGAGAAGAGGATGAAATTCTCTCTGCAAACGGAGATTCACGAGCTTGATAGGAAGCTAAAAGCAACAGTGGAGAGCATAATGGGCTCTCCTCCTGAAGAAAAGCCAGAGCGCTTTAAGAAGATCGATGAAGAGAACACCGATCCTGTCCCTCTGTTCGCGATCTATGTCAATCTGTTTGAAAATGAAGAGGTAGCTCAAAATCAAGTAGTATTGTGGAAACACAAGGCAGAGGAGCCTATTCCTATTGAATTGGCTTATGCTGAGCAGATCAAACAAGAGCTCGCTTCTGACTTTGCCTACTATCAAGGGGAAAAACAGGATGCAGGAATCCACAGGTGCAAGCAAGATAGGCTTCCCCAAATCCAACAGTTTTTTACCGAGTCACGTCACCTCTTTGCTCGCGCAGGGCAACAAGCTCGGCAGGAGATCTACAACCTTTTGCCCAGATTGGAGCAAGAAGAGGAGTATTGGGGAGTCCTTCTCCAGGAGTTGAAGGGGAAACAGCTCGACTGGCAGGAGGGGCTTTTTGATGCAGCCCTCTATTGCTATGGGGAAGAGAACTGGACTTCGATCGAAGAGCTTTTTCCCAATCAAGAAGCATTTCTTGCCGTCAAGAAGGATCTCGAGAGGCACATCCGAGCTTTCCTCAAGGCAGCGATACAGAGTCGGCAAGCTCATAGAGCCGAGGAGGTCGCAGAAAAGTTGCAAAAAGAAACCTCTCCTCATGAGAGAGAGAGAGTGAGTCGAGAGCTCTACAAGCTCAGCCACTCCTCGTGGAGTTACAATCCTGATGTCGATCCGATGGCTCCCTCCTTCCTCCTTCTCGAGTTCCAGCTCGATCTGATTTTACGTAAAAACCAGGTAGAGATTGTCCGTAATGCCATTTTGCACCCGACGCAGTTTAAGCAAGAGATCTGCGGGGGAGGGAAGACAACCGTACTGCGTAACCTCATCACCCATTGGAGAGCCAATGGAGTCTTCCTCTCTGCAATTTCGACTTTGGAACCTCTTCGGGAGGAGCATGGGGCTCTCTTTTCCAAAACAACTCACCACGCCTTCGGGCAACGCTCTCTCCCTTTCAAATTCGATCGCAAATCCCCTACTGATGAGCTCTCTCTTCTGACTCTCCATCGGAATCTTCTTCGGATGATTGTCGAGCGGGGCCGCCTTGATTTAACAAAAGGGGATCTCTTGAGCTTTCACTTAGCCAAGAAGCTCAAGCAAGAAGAGCTCGCCAAGCAGATGGTCTCAGATCCGAAATCACCACGTATCGAGAGGTTGAATCGAGAGATCGACCTGATGGAAGATATCGAAGACCTGCTCTCTTCCCGAGTACGGATCAACGCCGATGAGCTCGACAAAGATTGCGACCCCACCCAGGAGAAAAACTTCGCCTACGGGGAGAGGGGGGGATTGAGTCAACCGAAGATCGACGCTGCCCTTGAGATCCAGAGGGTGATCTTAGAGGCAGACGAGAACACTCCAGGCCTTGACAAGTTTCGCCAGGCCCTTCGAAAGAATCGGACCGATGAACTTGCCAATGAAGAGGTCGATCGTGCTAGATGGGCCACTGCAGAAATGCTCTTTGGTCGATATAGAGAGGAGCTTGCATTAGATGAGAATCAAAAGGATCCGTTTTGCTCCTACCTAACTGAGATTGACTGCAACCCAGAAGAAATTCTCACTTTCTATGATGAGCACATCCGTCCAAAAGAGGAAGAGGACACCACAAGAGCCCACATCTGTTTTCTCCACGAGTTTCTCGTCGATATCCTCCCAAATGCTGCCAAAAAGCGGGGAGGGGTCAACTTTGGTAAGGGAGAGGACAATCTCCATGTGATCCCCTATCTTGGAAGTGACAAGCCCCACGACGGATCGGAGTTTGGGACCGAGAGTGAGCAGATCTGGTACACCACGCTCGAATATTCCGATCTATCGCGTGGTGGAGTTGCCCCTGCTAGAGTTGGGCAAATCGTTTTTGAAGTGCAGAAAAAAGCGATGAAAGAGGTTAGGGAGCAAAGACGGGTCGATCCAGACGGATCACTCCCTCTCGATGCTACCAAATCGGCAAACAAGTTTCTCCAATTTTTCGGTCTTACCTTAAGTAAAGTTACTCCTAAGGACTACCCGGCGATGGCGCAGAGGATCAACGAGACCCCCGAAGCTCTTTCCGATTTTCTTGCCCAGTGGGTCTTCCCTGAGTACCAACAGAGTACTGAGAAGATCGTATCCAACTCCCAAGACGTCCCTGCAATGGTCTTTAGCTACTCAGGTTCGTCTGGAACCGACGGGATGCGTTTTGCTATGCCCGATGCCATCGATACAAGTGATGTGGCCCAATCGGGAGTCCATGGAGAGGTCTTAACCGCCCTCTTTGAGAGTGAAGCCTCGGACAAAAAAGAGGAGATCCCCTCTTTCCTCTCTTGGCAAGAAAAAGAAGGGGCAACTCTTCTCGATGTTTTAGCCACAAATATCAAGGGGGGAGATTGCCTTGCGGATGTGGGGACTGGGTTCCCTGGAATTCCTGCTGAGGAGATTGCGAGGAGTTTGGCGGCAAAGCGGCCCGAACTTGTCTACCGCTTCCTCAACCGAAATGATGTGTGGAAAATGCTCATCAACGGGAGAGTGGTTCCTGTAGATCCGACAGTTCCTTTAGACCAGGTTTTCACGATTTTCGACGATGTCCATACCCGAGGGGCAGAGCGTCCCTCCAAAGAGAATGTCCGGATCTTTATGACACTCAGTACGCAGACGAGTTGGAACCGGGCAGAACAGGGGGTGATGCGAGAGCGTGGGGTGACGAAGCAAAAAGCACGTGTCTCCTACATTTTGAGCCCTGCACTTGCTGAGAAATGGAGCTCAGAAGAAATAGAACCTAGTGTTGAGGCATGTATCGATTTTTGGGCAGACAATGAAGCCCGCGAAATGAAAAAGGTCAACATGAAGGCGGAAAAGCAGAAGATCGAGGCGATCTGTCGCCATGGGGTCGACCGGGCTTCTAGAGCTATGACCCGTCTCTCGCGAAAGTCTGGGTCAACTGCCCACTGGCAGGCAAGAGCCTATCTCCACCAGCAAACGCGTAATCTCTACATCAAATCGACTCAGGCAAATCCCGAGAGCGCTGGGATGCCAAGAGGAGAAGTGTCGGCTGAAACCGCCCTTCTCCAGGTTTTTGAGAAAGAGTATGCCCAATTCGGGAGGCTGACGTCATCTGAGCTCCTCCAGGGAGCAGGTCTTTGGGATCCATTCTACCTGAACGTGTTTCAAGAGCAGTTTGCCAATTGCGAAGGACCTTTGTTGGCAAAATGTACTTCAGAAGTAGGGGAACAGCATTACCCTCCTCGAATCGATGCATCTCTTATCCCCGAAAAAGTGCCGATCAGAAACGACGATCTCGATAATGAGCAGGAAGTCGAACAGGAAGTGGAACAGGAGGTAGACCAAGAGACTGAGCAGGAGACCCACCTCGAAGAGGGTGGAGAGATCGAACCTCTTCGCCATAAACCCCTCTACCTGAACTACTCGACTTGTGGCTTTGAGCGAGCTCTAATCTCTGGAAACCTCGAAGAATATAACGGAAGAGTCAATGTTGCCCAAATCTATTCCATGCGTGACTATGCTCCTCACCAACCAGTGAATAAGTACTTCACAGAGAACTTTTCTCCGGTAGAGGCTGCTGAAGAGAGGGGAGTTAAACCGTGGACCATTCTCCATAGAGGTGGGAGTTTCCCGGTCGATCAGAATCGGATCTCCAGAACCTTGATCGTATGTAATCTTCATACAAAGACAGTTGCCGAGTTGATCCCCTCTTTGAAGGACAACGACGTGGATATCGGCAAATTCATAGCTGATAAGAGGCGGTTCAGACCGGAAGAAGATCAGTTGTATCTCCTATCTGTCTACAACTACGATCTCGATCGTGTTGATGAAGGACATACTTGGGAAAATCTCTCACCTGAGATGGCCAAACAAGTCGTGAAACTCATCGTCTCGACCAAGCTCCAAAATGGAGAGGTGAGCTACCCTTCGTTCTTGAACGGGCAAGGCTCCTCCCAAGAGATTTTCCTGGACCAGTATGGGGCGCTCGTGGAGTACTTAAAGGAGCTTCCTCAACCGAGATCTCTTGAGAAGACATTTATCGCCTTCTTGCGTGCCTTCCGTCCCTCCCAAACCTACAAAGATAGCGACATCCAAAAAGCCTTCCATGCTGCGAAGCAGTAACAGATGTAGAAAGCAATTTTGGGAAGTCCTCTGCTGAGAGCTTTTGGTGATTTTCGTCCCAGTTGGACGATTCCGAGCGATCATAGTATGGGTGTAACCCAAATCGGTTAAAGGTCCAAGTTCCCATCCTCAGGCACAAAGTAGGTGGTGTTCTTACTCATCCCTCAGAGAACAATGAATACGCAAACTTTTCAGAAGCAAGACACAAAGCTTCAACACAGAGACACAAAGGATTTCTTAAATCCGGCCTCCTCCTCGTAAGAGGAGTTTTCCTTAAGGAGAGAGCAAAAATGGAAAATAGAATCGAACAATAACATGAGAAATTTAACATTTCTATTTTCCAT
>JAAKFR010000054.1 GCA_011064985.1 Chlamydiota bacterium | reverse complement strand
AATGAACAAAAATGCGCACTCCCTGCTCAAAAGCACTTCTGAGGCTGTTTTGGATTTTGAGGATTGCTGGTCGGGTATTTATCACATTGACTTCAATGTTTCTCTCTTGCAAGCTGTCGGGATAAAATATTTGAGCTTGACCCTCCTGTTCTTGTAGCCTTATAGTATGTTACTCACAATCACTACAACAAATCAGCCAGCAACAGATCTCGGATTCTTACTACATAAACATCCCGATCGCCTCAACACCTTATCTCTCCCTTTTGGTGAGGCACATGTATTTTTCCCTGAAATGACTGAAGAACGGTGTACAGCTGCTCTTTTGATAAATGTCGATCCTATCAAATTGGTCCGTAAGGGAAGAAGGAACGAGAACTTTGCTCTTGCTGAATATGTCAATGACCGCCCCTATGTTGCTTCCTCTTTGATGAGCGTAGCACTCAACCAGGCCTTTCGTACAACTCTTTCGGGACAATGCAAACAACACCCTGAATTAGTAAAAAAAGATCTTCCCATCGAGGTGAGAATAGCAGTCCTCCCCTGCCATGGCGGGGAAACCATACTTAAAAAAGTGTTTCACCCACTTGGATATGAAATTGAGGCAAAAAACCACACTCTTGACGAAGACTTTCCCGATTGGGGGGAGAGCCGCTACTATACGGTGACTCTTAGACGCACCTGCCCCTTAAAAGAATTTCTAAATCACCTCTATGTTCTTATTCCTGTGCTTGATAACAACAAGCATTATTACATCGACAAAGAGGAAATCGAAAAATTGCTTCGTTGCGGGGAGGGTTGGCTAGAGAAACACCCTGAAAAGGAGATGATCACCTACCGTTACTTGCAATTTCGGAGAATTGCTGAGGAAGCTCTCTCCCGTATTTCAGATGCTGAACACATACACACTGGAGAAGAAAAACTTCAGGAAGAGAAAAGAATCCTCTTGAATGAACAGCGCATGCAAGCAGTCTTCAAACAGCTGAAGGCCACTCACGCGAAAAGGGTACTTGACCTTGGATGCGGCGAAGGTAAATTACTTAAAAAAATTCTTGACGATGGAGATTTTGAACAGATTACCGGTGTAGATGTCTCTTCTCAAGCTTTGCAACGTGCCCAAACCAAACTCCGTCTGGATCACCTCCCCTCCTCACAACGCAAGCGGATCTCTCTTTTTCAAACTGCTCTTACATACCGTGATCAACGTCTTTCTGGTTATGATGCTGCTGCTATTGTAGAAGTGATTGAGCACCTTGACTTATCTAAGCTAGATGCTTTCAAGCGAGTTGTCTTCGAATTTGCCCGCCCTAATGTTGTGATCATCACGACTCCAAATGCAGACTACAACACTCTCTACGAAGCCCTCTCAGAAGGGGAATTTCGGCATAGCGATCACCGCTTCGAATGGACCCGCCAAGAGTTTGAAAAGTGGTCACAAGCCGTTGCAGAAACATTCCACTACTCTGTCTGCTTTGAGCCAATTGGAGAGGTCCATGAAAAATATGGGGGGCCAACACAGATGGGAGTGTTTAAGAAATTAACATGAGTAAGAAGATCACTATCCCCGAACTCTCTCTTGTCATGCTCGTTGGTACAACAGGCTCTGGCAAGTCGACTTTTGCCAAGAAGCATTTCAAATCGACAGAGGTGATCTCCTCTGATACTTGCCGGGGGCTTGTATCTGACGATGAAAGCGATCAAACATGTACTCCAGAAGCTTTTGAAGTTCTGCAATTTATTGCATCTAAGCGACTAAAAGCAGGCAAATTGACGGTTATTGACGCCACAAATGTTCAGCCAGAATCCCGTAAACACTTGATCCAATTAGCACGCAGATACCATGTCCTTCCCGTAGCAATTGTCTTAAATGTCCCAAAAGAAACCTGCCATGAGAGAAATCAAAACCGTCCTGACCGTACCTCTGGTAAACAGGTAATTTGGAATCAGTATCACCAGCTGCACCGTTCTCTAAAGAGTCTGAAGAAAAAAGAGGGTGTGACCCAAGTATATGACCTCAAATCAGTTGAAGAAATTGAAGCCGTTGAAATTCAAAGGGAGCCGACCTGGTCAAACAAAAGCCATGAGAAAGGGCCTTTTGATATCATCGGAGATGTTCATGGCTGTTTTGATGAACTGAAACAACTTTTGGAAAGACTCGGCTATGCAATTGAGAAGGGAGAAAAGTATGTTGTAACCCACACAGAAGGTAGACGGTTGGTCTTTGTGGGCGATCTCGTAGATCGGGGTCCAAATTCTCCAGAAGTTCTCAGACTTGTGATGGATAGCGTCGCTTCCGGGGTTGCGTTTTGCGTCAACGGCAACCACGATGAAAAACTCAAGCGGAAGCTTATGGGGCGCGAGGTGACAATCGCTCATGGATTGGAAGAGACTCTAGACCAATTATCACGAGAAACAGAGGCATTTAGGCAAGAAGTACTCTCATTCCTTAAACAACTGATCAGTCATTACGTATTTGACGGCGGCCGTTTGGCTGTAGTACATGCTGGCTTGAAGGAGCACTACTTGGGACGAGGCTCTCCGCGCATCCGGGCGTTCTGCATGTTTGGGGAAACCACGGGAGAACTCGATGAGTTTGGCCTACCTGTGCGTCGTCCATGGGCAAGAGAGTATCGGGGAGAAACATTAGTCGTTTATGGGCATACAACCATTCCAGAACCCGAATGGTTAAACAATACTCTCAATATCGATACAGGGTGCGTATTCGGTGGGAAACTCACAGCCATGCGTTACCCGGAAAAAGAGCTGGTTTCAGCAAAGGCAAAACAGAAATATTCTGAACCACTCCGTCCGTTAGATTACCATGTCCAATCTCTAGAGCAGAGGATAGCCTCCTAAACATTGAAGATGTAACTGGCAAACGCATTATCCAGACCTCATTACACCATCATGTGACGATACGTGAGGAAAACTCTGTTGGAGCTCTTGAAGCGATGAGCCGTTTTGCAATTGATCCCCGTTGGCTCATTTATCTGCCCCCAACGATGTCTCCGACCGAAACCTGCAAAGAGGGAGAGTGGTTAGAACATCCAACTGAAGCAATCGCTTACTACCAAAAAAAGGGAATAAAAAAACTCATCTGCGAAGAAAAGCATATGGGATCAAGGGCTATCGTTGTAGTTTGCCGGGATCATGAGACTGCTCAAAAACGTTTTAGAATCCACGGAGATGAAATTGGCTCCTGTTATACCCGTACTGGCCGTCCTTTCTTTTCTCAAGCCGGAACCGAGCAAATATTTTTAGAATACCTCCAAGAGGCAATCACTCAATCCCATTTGTGGGAGACACTTCAGACGAACTGGATCTGTTTCGATGGAGAGCTTATGCCATGGTCAGCTAAGGCTCAGACATTGCTCAAGCAGCAGTACGCCTCTGTCGGTGCCGCTGCAGAAGCAGCCTTGCTCGAAGTGAATCATCTACTGTCTCAAGCACAGAGTCGCTCGATTGCAGGTCTTGAGGAACTCTGCGATCGAGCTGTAGAGCAGCAAGAGATGGTCGCTTCTTACAGAAACGCTTATAGAAATTATTCTTGGCCTGTCAAAACAATTGAGGACTACAAATTTGCCCCTTTTCATGTCCTGGCTCATGAAAACAGTCTTAATATGGACCGCGACCACCTCTGGCATCTACACCTAATCGATCAACTATGTATGAACCATTCTCCTCTGTTGCAAAAAACTGCCCATCAACTCGTGGAGCCTGAAAATGAGGAGAGTTGTCAACAGGCAATCGAGTGGTGGTTAGCATTGACAAAAAGAGGAGGTGAAGGGATGGTTGTAAAACCTCTAGATTTTACTTTGAAAACAGAAAAAGGCCTGGTGCAGCCAGGCCTTAAGTGCCGAGGAAAAGAGTATCTCCGCCTCATCTATGGGCTCGAATATTCAGTAGAAAATAACTTGAACCGTCTGCGAAAAAGAGGGTTAAAAGAGAAACGTTCGTTGGCTTTGAGAGAATATGCCCTTGGCTATGAAGCGCTACGCCTCTTTGTTAGTCGAGAACCGCTCTATAAAGTTCATGAAGCGGTTTTTGGAGTCCTCGCTCTTGAATGTGAACCCATTGATCCACGGCTATAAGCCGTTGAGCGAAACAGCTTAACCAGATAAACTGTTTCTTATTTTTAGGAAGTTTTCATCTTATTATGATTTTTAAAGTTGTATTGATTTTAGTTCTTGTAACTCTTGTATTTGGCGGAAAAATTCTCACTGAAATTCAGCTAGCTCGAGTAATAAAGGCCCGAGAATTAATAGGAGAACTTGTCATGAGTCACTTCCACCCGCTAACTGAAGAAGAGAAAATCGATATCAGGCAAGATTTCATCACAAAAATGCAAACTCTTCAAGATAAGGTTGATAAATCTTTTATTGCGAAACATTTCGTCGATTACTGTGAAACAATCCAAGAGTACCAACAAGAGGTCAAAACACGTAAACAGAAGCTAGAGGATAGCGAGGACTTAATTAGCTTCTCCACTATAGGCCTCCAACATGTAATAGCATCACCTTCATTTGAGAGAGAACCTCTTCTTATGCTGGCTACTCTCATTGACGATATGTTTGACTCCGATAGTTGCAGTGCCATCTTTGAGCTTCACTACGAAGACCACAACCTGGTTATGGAAATTGACTGTATGAATGGGGTAATAGAAGAAGAGCAGTGTCAGGAATTTGCTAAACGGGCATCCCAAGAGATCTTTGAAAACACCCCTGTTGATCTTAATTTCTATAAATAATCAGTAGAGAATTCTCGCAAATCATGTTAAGTTCAAAGAATGGATCCAGTTGTGATAGTGGGAGCGGGACCAACTGGCCTTGTTCTGGCGATTGAATGTGTGAGGCGAGGTCTTCCCATTCGGTTGATCGACGAAAAGAGAGGCCCCTCAACCCACTCCAAAGCTTTGGCAATACATGCTCGGAGTCTAGAACTTCTTGAAAAGACGGGAGTTGTTTCCTCTTTTTTGGAAGAGGGAATACGAGTAGAGGAGATTGTCCTCGATTGCAAAGGAAATGAGGAGTCGCTTTCTTTTAAGAAACTCGACTCCCCTTTCCCTTTTGTTCTATTTCTTCCCCAATCACGTACAGAAGAACTCCTCCTCTCCTATCTGCAGGAGCTGGGTGGTGAAGTAGAGTGGGAGAAGAGCCTTCTCGATATCATCGATGGCAAAGCTCTTGTTTCGACCCCTTCTGGAGAAAAAAAAGTTCTAGAAGCCTCATGGATTGCAGGTTGTGATGGGGGAGGAAGTCGGGTGCGGGAGGCTGCCAAGATTCCAGTTAAGAAAAGCCGCTATACCCAGTCGTTTCTCCTCATAGATGCAGTTGTAGATAAAGGGGGAGATTTTGACGCACCTCACCTCTTTTTTGGGTCTAAAGGGATGGGACTCACTTTCCCTATAGATCAAGAAAAACTGCGTCTTGTCTTCCCTCAGCCACAAACAAGCGCAGAAGCCCTTACGAATGAAGAGATCGAAACTCTTTTGCAAGCTAGAGGCTATCCAAAAAAGATCCAAATCAAGGAGGTTCTCTGGCACTCGTACTTTCACCATAAGAGAATGCTTGCTACTACATTCCAAAAGGAGAATATTTTCCTCCTAGGAGACGCGGCTCATCTCCATAGCCCTCTTGGAGGACAAGGGATGAATACCAGTATCCAAGATGCTTGGAATCTCGCCTGGAAGCTTGCTCTTGTAGCAAAAGGTGCCTCTCCTCCTACTCTACTAGAAAGCTACACAGAGGAGAGACTACCCATCGCCCTTGCGTTGCTCAAAAAAACCTCTCTTCTTACAAGAGTGATCTTTTCTCTCCAGAAAATAGCCCCTTCTCTTCTCTTCCGGTCGCTTGCCTTCTTTCTTCACAGTAAAAAAAGGAGAAAAAAGCTCACACACGTGGTAAGTGAGCTTGCCATACACTACCCAGACAGCTCCATCACCTCTGAACCAAAACGGAATGAGGATTGGAATGGCCCCAAGCCAGGAGAAAGAGCTCCCGATGTCGTTCTTGACAACGGTAAGCATTTTTTCTCAGAATCGATCACCCCAAAACACCTTCTCCTCCTTTTCTCAGACAAGCACGACTTCATCAAAGCGATTGAAGAGGAATATGGGGAAGTGATGGAAGTGAAAGTATTTCAAGATCAGAACTTCCGTGAAAAATACGCCGCCGGACCTGATTCGCTCTTTCTGATCAGACCCGACGGCTATATCGGCTATAGGAGCCAAAAGGTGAAAATCGAAGAGGTAATCAGCTACCTCCTCAAGATTTTTACCCCTATTTCACAACGTAGAAAATCGTGAATGGATTGCTTGTGAGGTAGGCCTTCCCAAGAGAAGCGTTTTCCTCGTTTTCGTGATACAGATTGTATTTCACTCGGCCACCAAAGCAAGGACGCTTGATCTCTTCGCAGAAAAATCCGGTGTTTCGAATCGCAACTAAGATCTCTTCGTCAGAGTGGAAGTAGTAGAGCTTGGCACCAGAAGGTGTCTTTCTCCAAATCTCCTCTCCTGCTCGGAGTTCTTTCACGTCTTGCACGAGAGTCAATCGCCCCTCTCGTTTGACGAATGTAGCTTTTCGCACATCGGAAAGTTTCCCAAGCTTACGAGCAATGAGGTTTGGATTGTCATTCTGATCGATTTGGGCAAGAGTTTCCTCAATCTCCTTTTCCACTTCCACCTCTTCTCGTGTCCCATCGGTAAAGACTACGTCATAAGAACCAGGAACGACGATCATCAAACGTCCATCTTCATCCATCACCCGGTTGAGTTCACGGAAGTGGGCATCCAGTCCAGTTACCTCAGTAGAGTCTACACTCATGTGCACCATTGTAGAAGGAAGCCTTCCTGCAACAAAGCTGCTCATTGCATTTTGGAAAGAAGAGTCTTCATAGGGAAAAGATCCCATCTTCCCTCTATCTAGATGAACCTGCGCTTCCACACCCGCCTCTACAAGCGCTTTGTGTGCCTGATCGATTAATCTGGTATGCTCCTCTACAGCGCACACACTTGCTCCATTCTGGGCTGCAAGGATCGCCCATTTGGCACTCCCGCACCCGGCATCTAAAACAGCTGTGTCTGCAATATCGGCCCACTCGTTTTGGACTAGGGGTGTAAGGAACTGCTCAACATCAGCACCTTGTTCTTCCTCCTTTTGGAAAGAGAAGGCTTTCTCTTTTTGTGGGTGTTCTTTTGGCCCCCCTTCATGTGGGGCTGCTACAAGCGATCCGGTCAATGCAATCGCTGCAACTGAAAGTAGGATTTTCTTCATATATCACTCTCCTTGTTAGAGTTTTGAAAAAACCTCCCCTTTTTTGCCACACCCTCCAAATTTCATCAACGTATTTAACCACAAAGAACTCAAAGAGTAAGGAATTTTTGCCTCTGTGCTCTCCCAAGTCCTCTGTGGTTAAATTATTTGGGTGTAACCCAAATTATTTACGTAAAGTCAAGTCTGTCTCACTGTCGTGATAATACAATTCAACACCCCTTCTTTGTGGTGAGGAATCATGCGCTATTCCTCTTGATAGATGGACGAAAATTCCGTTATACTAACCCATATATGAGATGGTTTGTTTGTATTTTTCTTCTTCTTTTCCTGTCGAGAGCATCGTTTGGGGAAATCATTGAGGTTCAGAATCTTGACCTTCTTAGGGAGATGACTCGCGAATTTGAAGAGGGCGATCTTGTTATCTTCGATTTTGATAAAACTCTTTTAACAGTGAAAGATGCCGTCTTGCTCCCCTGCGGGAAGCAGTGTTTGGCTGGTCGGATCCATATGTATGCGCCGGGGATTTCCTCTGAAAAAACGGAAGATCTCGTCAGCATTATTCTTTTGTCAAGAGAGATGCAACTTGTTGAAAAACAAGCCCCAGAGGTGATTGAAGAGATCCAAAATCAGGGAATAAAAGTGATGGTGTGCACCGCTCTTCGTCCTGGCAAATTCGGACGGATCCCGAAAACTGAGCTCTGGCGCCTGGGAGAGCTTGATCGTTTTGGCTTAAACTTCCGAAATGCTTTTCCTGGAGTTTTTGTCGAGCTCGACCATTTTGCCGCCGTCCCCTTTCCCCCTGTCCTAATTGAGGGAGTCTTTGCTTCTGGGTGGATACGAAAGGGGGAAGCTCTTGCCCATCTTTTTAATATCCTCGATTATAAACCCAAAAGGGTGATTTTTATTGACAACTCCCTTTCTCATCATGAATCTGTTGAGAAATGGATGGAAGCCTTAGAGATCCCGTATCTCGGTCTTTACTATACAGCCTATAAAAACCATATCCAAGAAGTCGATGAGGACCTTGCCTCCTTCCAAATCCAATATTTGATCAACCACGAGCGGTGGCTCTCTGATGAAGAGGCTAAAGCTGAGATGACTAAGGAGTAGCAACAAAATGCAGAGCCATACCTACTTGATTATCGGTGGAGGAATGACGGCAGATGCTGCCGTTCGCGGCATACGTGAACATGACTTCACGGGATCGATCGGTTTACTCTCAGAGGAGAAGCACCCCCCTTACGAGAGACCTCCCCTATCAAAGGGGCTCTGGACAGGAAAACCTTTTGAGTCGATCTGGAAAGGGACCGAAAAGGAGCGAATCACCCTCTATCTGGGTACCCGAGTTGTCTCTATCGATCCTGAGAAAAAAGAAGTCGTCGATCGAGAAGGAAATTGCCATTCCTATGAGAAGCTTCTTTTAGCTACAGGTTGTTCTCCTATCCACCTCTCCTGCCCTGATGAGGAGGTCATCTATTTCCGTACGGTAGAAGACTACTTCTCTCTTAAGAATCTCTATGAGAGAGGGAGGGAGTTTCTCATTGTTGGAGGAGGGTATATCGGAACCGAGATCGCGGCCGCTTTTGCGATGAATGGAAAAGACGTAACGATGGTTTTCCCAGAGCCGAGTATCGGGCACAAGAAACTTCCACAGAACTTCTCCATGTTTTTAAATGCTTTTTACACAGAAAAAGGGGTTCGTCTAGTCCCCGAGCAGTCGATTCAGTCGGTTACTAAGGAAGGAGAAAGGAGTCGCGTTGTGACTACTGGGGGAGACCATTTTGTTGTGGATGGGGTAATTGCAGGAATTGGAGTGGCCCCCAATGTTGAACTCGCCGAAGCAATCGGTTGCAAAGTCGATAACGGAATCGTCGTTGATGAGTCCCTCCAAACTTCTCTTCCAGATATCTTCTCTGCCGGAGATGTTGCGAATTTCTATAGTCCTCATTTAGAGAAGCGAATCCGGTGTGAACACGAAGATACCGCCTATACAATGGGGAAAGTAGCTGGGAAAAACATGGCAGGGGAAACGGAAGCCTACACCCACCTCCCCTACTTCTATTCAGAGCTTTTCGAGCTTGGATATGAAGCGATAGGAGATCTCTCAAAAGACATGGAGATCATTGAAGAGTGGGATGAGCCCTACAGAACAGGAGTTCTCTACTACCTCAAAGAGGGGCGCCTTCGAGGAGCTATGCTCTGGGGTGGATCGCACAGGATCGACCAAATCCGAGAACAGATTGCTTCCAAGGAGCTCTTTACTTCTATCCACTAACATCTTTATTGCGAGAATTATCGAGATTTTGGTTGAGATTGGTGATGGCGCTGATTAACCCGAGATGGGTAAAGGCTTGAGGAAAATTCCCCAAATGCTCCCCTTGCATCCCTAGTTGTTCAGCATATAGACCCAAATGATTTGCATAGGCGAGCATCTTCTCTAAGTAGTAACGGGCTTTTTCCAGATATCCAGCGCGTGAAAGGCATTCTACATACCAAAAACTACAAAGCGAGAAAGTCCCTTCAGTAAACATTTGGTCTTTCGGGCTGTCTGCAGGGATATAGCGATAGACAAGTGAATCGGAGACAAGATCCTCTTCGATCGTTTTGAGAGTGGAGAGCCACTTCGGGTCTTTAGCACCAATAAAACGGGTCAAAGGCATCAAAAGAGTGGCTGCATCGACCCGATCGGTCCCTTTAAATTGGACAAAAGTTTGCCTCTTCTCATTCCAAAACTCGGTGAAGATCTGTTCACGGATTTTGTCTCGCACCCCTTTCCAGTGGGGGGGCATCGGATAAGAGCGGTAGCGGGCCATACGGACCATCCGGTCGATTGCCACCCAACACATCAAGCGAGAATAGAGAAAGTGTTGCCTCCCCTCCCGCACCTCCCAAATCCCCTCATCTGGCTGGTCCCAATTTTCACAAAGCCAATTGATCTGGTTGGTGAGTTGGACCCAAAAATCGTGGGAAATAGCCTCTCCATACTTATTATAGAGGTAGATCGAATCTATCAGTTCGCCGTAGATATCGAGCTGCAGTTGTTTGTAGGCTGCATTTCCAATACGAACCGGTCGAGACTTCCGATATCCTTCTAAATGAGAGAGTTCTATCTCTTCTAGACAACTCTCTCCACGGATCGAATACATCAAGTTGAGCTTCCCTGGAGAGCTGATATCGGGACACATCTTCTCGATCCACCCCATAAACTCCCCCGCCTCTTTGGTGAAGCCCAGACGGATCAGTGCATAAAGAGAAAAAGCAGCATCCCGGATCCAGGTGAATCGATAGTCCCAATTTTTGTTTCCTCCTACCTCCTCGGGAAGTCCAAATGTGGGAGAGGCGATAATAGAGCCATACTTTTTAGAGGTCATGAGCTTTAGAAGAAGGGCTGAACGATTTACAGCCTCTTGCCAACGCCCTTTGTACGAAGAACTTCCAATCCACCTTCGCCAGTAATGGATCGTGTCAAAGAGGCTTTGTTCGATGATTTCGGACAGCTCCTCGCCAGTATGCGTTGCCTCCTTTACACGGCTTAAAACAAAATCGACACTCTCTCCTGGCTTCAACGTGAAATGGGCATAAGCATCCGAGTCTCGGATTTGCACGGGGACTGTTGATTGGAGCTTCAGTCCTAGACTCTCTTCACCTTCTCCAATAAAGAGAATGGAGTGGACTTGATGCACAACTCGATGAGAATTTCTGGCATAGTTGAATCTAGGAGCGCAATGCATGTGGAAACAATTATTCCCACGAATACTCTTCACCCTTCTCACGAGACAGTTCTCGGTATACTCCCCAGCGACGGGCATAAAATCGGTGATTTCAGCAACCCCATCTTGTGAAAGGAATCTAGTGATGAGTACATTCGTATCAGGAAGATAGATCTGCTTGTGCTTCACCTCATGCAACTCTGGCATGATCCGAAAAAAACCCCCTTTATGCTTGTCGAGTATCGAGGCAAAAATTGTTGGCGAGTCAAAATCGGGATAGCACATAAAGTCGATCGACCCATTCATCCCCACAAGGGCGACCGTATTCATGTCTCCTACAATCCCGTAATTCTCAATCGGCTGGTATTCCATATCACAGGAACCCTATGCATTTTCAGTGCCAATCCACCTAGATAATTCTTCTTGAATCCTCTTGGGAGATCATGATAGCTTGAGGCTAGCCGACCAACCCGTGTAATAAGGAGCCCAAGATGAGAAAAGTTTGGATTGTCGTCGCAAATAGTAGCCAAGCAAAGATCTTTAGAGCAGAAAATGTGCAAACATTAGTAGAATATAAAAGCTTCGTCCATGAAGAGAGCCAAGAACCCTCTCGCGAACTGACATCTGATAGGCAAGGGCGACAAACATCTCGGGTGGGCTATGGGACCGATACCTACCAAGAGCAGACAACGACAAAAGCTAAGGAGCAAAGCCAATTTGCCCATGAAATTGCCGATTTTCTAGCTCAAGGGTATCATTCAGGTGAATATGAAAGACTGTATCTTATTTCTAAACCCCCTTTTCTTGGTTACCTGCGACAGTGTCTAAATGGGAATGTCTCAAAGCTCGTAGAATCTGAAATCCAGAAAGACCTTACCCAGCTTAAGCCAGGGCAAATTCGGGAATATCTACCCCCAGTTTTATAAAAACGATGCTGAAAAAGGGTGGGGGAAAAAAGGTCGTTATATTCAAATGGACCTTCTGGTCTTTAGCGATCCTCTTCTACACCTATGAGTTCCTCCTTCGGGTCTTCCCAAGTGTCATGATTTCAGGACTGATGGGAGCTTTCCACACAGATGTGGGAACAATTGGGGTGATTAGTGCCCTCTACTTCTATATCTATGCTCCGATGCAAATCCCCGTGGGGGTTCTTGTCGACAGATTCGGATCCCAAAAACTCCTTGCAGGAGCTTTATCTCTTTGTGTTTTCAGCACTTTTCTCTTTGGGATTGCCCAGAGCCTCTTCTTCCTTGGACTCAGTAGAATTCTGATTGGACTTGGCTCCTCATTTGCCTTTGTCTGTCTTATGTATGTCACCTCCCACTGGTTTCCTAGAAAAAGATTGGGGCTTCTCATTGGAATTTCAAACATTTTAGCTATGGTTGGAGCCATAGCTGGAGAAGGCCCTATCAGCCTGGTAGAAGAACTTGTTGGGTGGAGATACACTGTGATCATCCTAAGTGTTATAGGGTTTGCCCTCACCATCAGTGTATTTCTTCTGCTCCTGAATCAACCTGTGAAGATTGAGATCAAAAAAACAAAAGCGAAAAGCATCCGAGAATCGATTCACAACTTTCTGACGATCTCAAGGCAGAAAAAAAGTTGGATGAATGCCCTTTGTGCCTTGTTTCTCTATCTCCCCACATCTGGTTTTGCAGCCCTTTGGGGAGTCCCTTTTTTGCAAAAAGTCCATGGAATGGACCGCAGTATGGCCGGGTTTGCGACTTCAATGATCTTTGTCGGATGGATTGTTGGAGGACCTCTTTTGGGGTACTACTCTGATAAGATCAAAAAGAGGCGTCCTTTTCTTCTTCTTTTCTCCCTCTTAGGCGGTATTGTGTTTTTTCCCGTAATTTTATTCCCTCTGTCTGGAACATTGATTTATCTTCTCCTTTTTGCTGTGGGGATTTGCTCAAGCTCTCAGCTACTTAACTATGCCTACGCAATTGACCAACACTCTCAACAGATGACAGGAGCTGTGATTGCCTTCACCAATTTCCTAACCATGTTAGGGGGAGCTGTTTTCCAAACTTTGATTGGGGTTTTTCTAGATCTTTTTCCTCAATCGACTCCGATTACTTTACGCTATACCTTTACCATGTCGATCTTTCCAGCAGCCTTTTTCCTGTCTTTTATCTTTGCCCTGTTCATTCGCGAAAAACATCCAGGCAGGAGAAAAGCTTGATCGTCAAAAATTTATTTTTAACAGGCAGGATGGAGAAAGTTCTTTCCCCTTTTTTGGATTTCTTCTCCCATTCCTGGTAAACTTCCTTCGATGACTACAGTAGGTATAGACAATCTCAATTCTTCAGGGGAAGGGCTCTGCTCTCTCAATGGGCTAAAGGTCTTTGTCGGTGGGGCTTTGCCCGGTGAAGAGGTCCGGATCGAAGTTACGACAAGAAAAAAAACCTATGCCAAGGGAAAGCTCCTAGAGGTTCTTTCTCCCTCAAAAGATCGTAACGATCCGATCTGCCCTGTTTTTGGGGAGTGTGGAGGGTGTCAGATCATGCATCTCAAATACCAGGCTCAGCTCGAGCAAAAAAGAGAACGTGTTAGCCAAGCTCTCTCTCGTATCGGAGGGTGGAAAGACCACTCCGTACTCCCCTGCCTCCCCTCTCCCGATCCTCTATCCTACAGAAATAAGATCCAACTCCCTGTCGTCTGGAATCAAAGGAACAAGAGAATCGGCCTCTACCGGAAACGGAGCCACGAAATTATCCCCATAGAGAAGTGTTACATCCACTGTCCCCAAGGGGAAGCCCTCTTCTCCTCGATCCGAGAAGAACTCTCCTCTCCAAGTGTTCGGTATGTGCTGATCCGAAGTGGTATTTTCCGAAATGAGTCTCTTGTGATCTTCGTGACAGATGGGAGTGAAAGCAGCCAGCTCAAATTATTCGCTCAAAAGCTGATGGACTCTTTTTCCTTTCTTGTGGGAGCCGTTGAAAATATCCATAAAAGACCTGGCAACGTGATTTTAGGTCCTAAAAACTCCCTTCTTGCAGGCAGATCGTATCTTTTTGAAAAGCTACTAGGAAAGACCTTCAAGGTCTCTCCTAATGCCTTTTTTCAAGTCAATTCTGCGCAAGCTGAAGTCCTCTATGCAAAGGCTTTGGAGCTCGCGCAAATCGAAAAAAATGAGACATTACTTGATGCCTATTGCGGTGTTGGCACACTCTCTATTCTCGCTGCTGAGAAAGCAAAAAAAGTGATCGGAGTTGAATCTGTTGCCCCTGCCATACTCGATGCTCGGGAAAATGCCTCAATCAATAAAACCCAGAATGTCGAATTCTTCTGTTCTGAGATCGAGAAGAAAATCAGACACCTCCCAGATTTTGAGATCGTCCTTCTCAACCCTCCTCGAAAAGGGTGCGACCCCTCTTTACTAGAATCCCTTAAGGCAAAGCAGCCACGAAAAATCATCTATATCTCCTGTGATCCGGCCACCTTAGCCCGCGACCTTCGCATCCTCTCGTCTCATTACACCCTCAAAACAGTCCAACCAGTCGACATGTTCCCCCAGACGATGCACGTCGAGACCATCGCGCAACTTTCCCTACGCTAGTCATAACCAGACAAATCTGCTCTCTCTTCATGCCCCTACCGGGGAATAGCATAACTCCGATTACAAAGTATTCATATACGAAGGTTTTTCAAAAAAATAAACGTTAGAATAGAGGCGGGTGTTTAGCCCGCCCCCCTCATCGAACCGTAGGTATAGATTTTCAATATACGGCTCTCTGAGAGGGGGCTTTCTTTGATTTCTGTTTCTCCGAGGGAACGGCAGATCTTTTGGGCAGTTTCTAGGTCGTGCTCGGCAAAGATGAGGCGACCGTTTTCTCTGAGTGGATATCTATGTAGGCAGCAGCTCGAGCCTACACTTTTAAAAGAAGGCTTAAGGTTGGCAAGACCACCGCTTGGTTGACGCGGCACGTTTTGCTTTCTGTGAAGACGACATTGAAAACATATCCTGCATCTTGAGAGTCTGAAAGTACTTCTCCTCCCA
>JAAKFR010000053.1 GCA_011064985.1 Chlamydiota bacterium | reverse complement strand
ACCCAAATTAAATGCACTACTTTTCAGGTGTCCTGGAGCTCCTCCCACTCGAACAGTTTTATCAATATGACAAGGTGGAACTGTTAAAAAACTCAAGTCGAGGTTGAGTTTTTTAACAGTTCCAGATTATTAATTAAACAAATACGTGACACGAAATGCAGCGGTATGGAAGGAAGCATTTACATGCGTAGACCGATCAAAAAAACTTTTATATAGCACATCCTGGATATGGAAATATTGGAAATCGAGCCCAAGCTGAGTATAGCATGTTAGTTGGTAATTCACCCCTCCCATGAATTGGTAGGCGAAGTTGTGACTCTTTTGTCTAGGATGCTTAAAACTGGGAAAAATAGGTCGGTTAGGAGGATTGGGGAGATTGGGTGGAAGATTAACGTGAACAGCATGATTATCGTAAGCATACCCTACTCCTCCTCCTAAGTAGGGGATCACTCCACAAAAATGAAAGGGAGAAAGATACCCATTGCACATTGCTGTCAGGATAATTTCATCACCTGAGCCACGAAAAAGATCTACATGATAGAGTTTTACCTCGTTTTGTCGCACCCCAAATTCGAATTCTGTTCTCACCCAATTACAAAAAGGATAGCAACCAATAGCAGCAGCAAAATAGGGACCAATGTGAAAGGATTTGGTCCCGTTGGTCCCGTTTGACCCGATTGAATAGTTTTGGGTTTCCCTAAAATTGGGTCCGATTTTTGTTGTGATATACCATCGATTACTTAAATCTGACCAAACCGGAGTGTAGCTGTATCGAGGCATATTCCTCTTTCTAAAAGCATAGGCTAGCTTCACAACCCCTTCGTGAGTTTGAAAATGGCTGTTTCTAAAGAAATATTCTAGGTTTGTAATCCCTGCAAAGCGATACTCCACTGCGAGATCTAAATACGAGTTCAACCAATAGGAGAGCCCTCCCATAAACTGGTAGGCAAATCCTTTGGAATGGTGTCTCGTATGCCTAAAATTGGGGCGGGGGAGGAGATTTGTGTGGATCGAAAACAGAACATCCCCATACCCCATTCCCCATCCAGCATAAGGGGTAATAGAGCAAATCGGATCCGCAGAAAAATAGCCATTTAACAGCAAACAGTAAGAGCTCTCTTCTGCCGTTAGTGGATCTCCATCTATTGAATCTGAAATCGCTCCCAGAGGATGAGTCCGAAAGGTACAGGCAGCCTCCCCTCGAAGATGAGGTGAGAAAACATATCCCAAAGCAGCATCGAAGCTTGGACCCGTTAAAAAGGTTTTCGCCCCATTGCCCAGTATTTCGGGACTTCTATTATTTGCTCCAAGTCCCATGGAGACATACCAATAATCTGAGTTGAAATACTCGCAATCAGACTCGTAGGCGGTCAAGCTGGATGATCCAAACAGAAGAACAAAGACCAAAAAAAATGAGCACACATATCTGAAATCCATGTTTTTACCCGCATTATTCATGATGCGTAAATGCTAGCACATAACCGTCGCTAAACTCAAGTTGGATTTTGTAACAATTCTGCATTATTTGAGGAGGTGGAAGGCGGCATGTTCGTCGAGGCGTCCGTAGACGTCTTCGAGGCGGACGATGTCGTCTTCCCCAAGATATTCTCCCACCTGGACTTCGATGATCTCAAGGAGGACCTTCCCGGGATTTTCGACACGGTGGAGGGCAGATTTGGGGACAAAGATGCTCTCCCCTTCATGGACAATTGACTCCTCTCCTTGAATCGTCACTTTTGCTGTTCCTGTCACAATTACCCAATGCTCACTTCTATGGTAGTGCATTTGCAAACTGAGCTTTTGCTTTGGCTTAACCGTGATCCTCTTCAATTTGTACCGCTCTCCTTCTCTTAAAACGGTGTAAGAGCCCCATGGACGGGTTGCTGTGGGATGGGTGGTCGCTTCCTTCTTTTTTTGGAGACAGTCTACGAGTTTTCCCACATCCTGTGCTTGCGATTTTTCCACGACCAAAACGGCATCTTCTGTCTCGACCACGACTAAGTTTTCTACCCCCACAGTTGCCACAAGACGACTTTCTGCAAAAACGAAGGAGTCTTTTGTGTCGTAAGTATGGACATCACCTATCGTGACATTCTTTTCTCCATCTTGGTTGTAAAGGTGCGCAAGACTCTCCCAAGAGCCAATATCACTCCAAGTAAGTGAGAGGGGAACCATGGCGAGCTTGGACGATCTTTGCATCAAAGCGTAGTCGAGGGAGATCGAGGGCATCTTCTCAAAAGGATGATCTGTGATTTCGGGAGCATGTTCTTTCATCTCCTTCCAAAATGTCTGACAGGAGAAAAGAAATAGACCAGCATTCCAAAAGTAGTTCCCATCTGCCAAATACTCTTCAGCCGCGCTAAGAGAGGGTTTTTCGACAAATTCTTCTACGCGGTTCCCATAGGCTTTGATATACCCATACCCCGACTCAGGACGGGTAGGTATCACCCCAAACGTGACGACTCTTCCTGCTTGAGCTAGTTTAAGACCCTCCTCGACCGCTTCCACATATTTCTCTTCTGGAGAGATCAAATGGTCGGAGGGGACTACCAGAACACATTCATCAGGAGGAGGTTTGAGAGTCTTTAACGCCTGAAAGACAGCTGGAGCGGTATTTTTCGGCTCAGGTTCTAAAAGAAGATTCTTTTTCAGTCGAGAATCGATCTCCGCTACTTGAGCAACCACCTCATGGAGATAGATCTCTGGAGTGACGATGTAGAGATCTTCAGCAGGAATAAGAGCTAAATTTCGCCTTATGGTCTTCTGTAAAAACGATTCTGAAGAAGAGAGGCGTAAGAACTGTTTGGGGAAATTCTTCCGAGACAAAGGCCAAAGACGCTTCCCGCTTCCTCCTGCTAAGATCAATCCTTTCATCTATTTACACATCTCTCGACAAAATTTTGGAACTGGGTTTGGAATTGTTTGATCGAGAACCTCTCGGCATTCTCTCGACACGCTTCAGGGGAGACCGAGGGGGTCGCTTCAAAGTCTCTTATCGCATCGATGACCCCTTCCTCTGTTTGGCTGACAAAAAAATGGCCCGTATCTTGACACGTCTCCCAAACGCCCCCTTTCCCAAAAGCGATCACGGGAGTTCCGGTACTTTGCGCCTCTAGTGGGGCAATCCCAAAGTCTTCTACTCCAGCAAAGAGGTAGGCTCTTGCTTTCCCGAGCTTTTCAGAGAGTACCTCTTCTGAGACTCCTCCTAAGAACTCGACGTTTTTTGTCGCTAGCTTCTCCATTTTCTTCCGAAGAGGGCCGTCTCCTATCACCACCAATTTTTTCTCAGGGAGTCTTCGGAACGCCTTGATGAGCAGATCGAGCTTTTTGTAGGTGACCATTCTTCCAGAAGTTACATAGTACTCCTCCTTCTCCTTTTGAAGGGGGAAAGAAGAGAGATCTACCGGTGGGGAGATCACCTCCGCTTTTCTCCGGTAGACTTTCTCAATCCTCCGAGCGACAAAGTGGGAATTGGCAATAAAGCGATCTACTCGAAAAGAACTTCTTAAATCCCACCCCCGCATCTTGTGGAAGACAAAACGGGCCATAAGATCCCCTTTTTTCTTTAGGTATTGGGATTGGAGATCCCAAGCATAACGCATAGGAGAGTGGCAGTAGCAGATGTGGAGCTGATCGGGGTTGGTGATCACCCCTTTGGCTACAGCATAACTCGACGAGATCACGAGATCGTACTTGCTCAAATCAAGCTGTTCAATCGCAAAGGGCATGAGAGGGAGGAGATAGGGGTAAAGCCTCTTCGATAGAGGGATTTTTTGGATAAATGTCGTCTTGGCCTTCTTGTCGAGCAGGTGAGACCTGAGGTCAGAGGGGAAAAAATCGATCACGCTATAGAGATCAGCATCCGGGTAGAGCTTCAAGATTTGCTCCAATACCCGCTCTGCTCCTCCGTACACAGTCAACCAGTCATGCACTACTGCAACACGCATCTATCACCTCTAAATAGGGTTGTAAACGGTCCGAAGAGAGAAGCTCTGAAAGGTGTCTATCCCCCCTTCCAATAAGAGCTTCTCTCTCTTCTTCGCTGCCCAATAGCTTACCTATCCCCTCCGCAATCGAATCGACGGAGAGGGGATCGACATACAACACACCCTCCCCACAAACTTCTGGTATGGCTCCAGCTCTCGCTGCCACTACCGGACACCTCTTCCCCATTGCCTCTAAAGGAGGATACCCAAATCCCTCATAAAGGGAAGGAAATAAAAAAACTTTAGCCCTTCGGTAATACGACTCCAGTGTCTCTTGATCTACCCAACCAGTAAAGGTAACCTGTTTTTGCAAGAAGGGATCATTTTCTACAAGATCCCTCACCTCATGATCAATAGTACGTAAACCCTCTCGTTTGCCTACCACCACCAGCCTCTCTTGAGGAGCCACTATCCTGTAAGCTTTAACCAGACGTGTAAAGTTTTTATGCGGCTTCACATTCCCCACGCAAAGGAGAAAATCCTCTCCCTCTCCCCTCTCTTCTACAGAAATCGATACCGGGTTGGGAAGAACGGAGATCCTCTTCGGTCGAATCGTGGCATATTGATCGATCTCATTTTTTGTAAAAATCGATGGTGCCGTAACCCAATCGGAAAGGGCAAAAGCAGCATTGTAAAACCATTTGGCATAGAGCTTCTCACGAAAATTCAGCGAGGAGAAAAAGGCAAGATGGAAAACATCGTGAATTGTCGTCATCCGCTTTTTCGCTTTTATTGGGAAAAGGGGAACATTGAAATGGGGAGACCAGAAAAGGTCACATCGGGGGATTTTAGCGGCTAGCTCTTTTTGCTCTTTCAGGGAGTAAATGGGGCTTTTCATCTCGATAAGAGAATCTGTAAACTTCCCAAGATCTTTCCTATCCCCAGGAAAACAGAGAAGCGCAAGATCGAGATGAGGCTGCTTGCTTAAGAAAGGGAGGATGTTTTGCAAAAAAGTCCCCATCCCCCCTGCCCTATAAAGTCTCGCATCTACACACACTCTCCTCACGTTTGGATCACCTCAACTTAGCGAACATGAAACTGCATCATACATTTGAGAAGAAAAAAACACATGGCCCTTTCGCTGATTCTTCGCTTGCCTTCGCGGTTAGGAATCCCCCAAAGACTCTCCCTATGAGAATTTGGTCTTTTCTTTTCAATAGTTCTCGGGTAGAATCGGCATCTTATGCCTATCAAGATTCACTACCAACAGCAAGAGGTCGAACTCCCTGAAGGGAGCACAGCCGAAACGCTCGCGCAAAAATTCCAGAAGACTGGCCCAAACGAGGCCCTTGCTGCAAAGGTCAATGGGACACTTGTCGATCTGACTACCCCCCTCTCTTCGGGAGATGAAGTAAAGCTAATTGACTTTGCTGACCCAGAAGGAGAAGAACTCTACTGGCACAGCTCGGCCCATATTCTCGCGCAGGCTGTCCTCCGCCTCTGGCCTGAGGCGAAACCGACAATCGGCCCTCCGATTGAAAATGGATTTTACTACGATTTTGCCAATCTCCACATCTCGGACGAGGATTTTAAAAAAATCGAAGAGGAGATGGGGAAAATCATCAAAGAGAACTACAGAACGGAAAGAGAGGTTTTCCCCAATAAGGAAGCGGCCAAAAAAGCCTTTGCCGATAATCCCTACAAGATTGAACTAATCGAAGGATTCGAGGATCAGGTTTTGACCGCGTACAGACAAGGGGAGTTTTACGACCTTTGTCGCGGACCTCATATCCCCAAGTTAGGGAAGGTGAAGGCTTGGAAAGTGTTGAAAACTTCTGGAGCCTACTGGCGTGGCGACCCGTCTCGTGAGATGCTCACCCGGATCTACGCAATCACCTACCCTGATAAAAAGCTGCTCAAGGAATACATCACAAGGGTTGAGGAGGCCAAGAAGCGAGACCACAAAGTCTTGGGACCAAAACTCGACCTGTTCTCCTATTGTGAAGAGGCTCCCGGGATGCCGTTTATCCATCCAAAAGGAACCCTCGTTTGGAGTGCTCTTCTTGCTTACTGGCGAGAGTGTCACGAGAGAGAGGGGTACGTCGAGATCCAAACTCCCCAAATCATGGACCGGACTCTCTGGGAGCGGTCGGGTCACTGGGAGAATTACCGACAAAATATGTACTCAACCACAATCGAGGAGCGGGAGTTTGCTGTAAAGCCGATGAACTGCCCGGGCGGGATGCTCTTCTACAAAAAAGCAGTCCACAGCTACCGAGAGTTCCCCTTGCGGATCGCTGAAATTGGACACGTCCACAGGCATGAGGCCTCAGGAGCCCTCTCAGGGCTTATGCGGGTACGGAGTTTTTTCCAAGACGATGCCCATATTTACATGGAACCCCACCAAATCGAGGAGGAGATCCTTCGGGTTCTTGCCCTCGCAGAGGAGATCTACACCACCTTCGGTCTCACCTACCACCTCGAACTCTCTACTCGGCCTGAAAAAGACACGATCGGAACCGATGAGCAGTGGGAGCACGCCACAAAAGCCCTCCAAAATGCCCTTGAAAGAAGTGGTAAGGTCTACAAGATCAATGAGGGAGATGGCGCTTTTTATGGACCGAAGATCGACTTCCACATCAGAGATGCCCTTGGAAGGACCTGGCAATGTGGGACGATCCAAGTCGACATGTCTCTGCCACAGAGATTTGAACTCGAATATGTCGATTCAAATGGTGAGCGGAAAGAGCCTGTGATGATCCATCGGGCTTTATACGGCTCTATCGAACGGTTTTTCGGGATCCTCATCGAACATTTTGCTGGGAAGTTCCCTCTTTGGATGAGTCCAAGGCAAGTTCGCCTCGTCCCCGTTGCCGACCGCCACCTCCCCTATGCCCAGAAAGTGAAAGAGGCCCTTCGAGAGGCGGGAATTCACACTGAGATCGATGATACCCACGAATCTGTCGGGAAAAAAATCCGACTTGCCCAAATCGAGCAAGTCAACTATATGCTCATAGTAGGAGACCAAGAGGTTGAAAACCAGACAGTTTCTGTTAGAACGCGAGACAATGTGGTCCATGGAGCTGTCTCTTTCTCCTCCTTTTTAGATACGATCCTTGAAGAGAAAAAAACTCGGGCCCTTACGTCCCTATTTGGAGAAAAGAGATGATTACAATCGCTGTGAGTAGTTTTAAAGGAGGAACTGCGAAGACCTCTACAACCTTGCATATTGGAGAGGCTCTTGCCCGCTTCCATGAGGCAAAAGTCCTACTTATAGACTTTGATGCCCAAGCCAACTTAACAGCAGGTCTTGGATTTGACCCTGACGAGTTTGACAGTCTTGTCCCCGTTCTCCAGGGGAACAAGGGGATTGAAGAAGTGATCCTCAAAACAGAAAATCCACGCCTCGATCTCATTCCGGCCGACACCTGGCTCGAGCGAGTCGAAGTAACCGGTGTCCTCGCAGCTGACCGGTATTCTCATGAGAGGCTCAAAAGCCTCCTATCAACCCTTCCTTACGATTTCATCTTGATTGATACCCCTCCCTCTCTTTGTTGGCTTACAGAATCGGCCCTGATTGCTGCTGATCACACCTTGATCTGCGCTACGCCTGAATTCTACAGCGTGAAAGGGCTTGAAAGGCTCTCTCAATTTATCGAAAGTATCGGCCAGCGCCACCCTCTAGATGTATTAGGAGTCTCCCTCTCCTTTTGGAACACGAGAGGAAAAAACAATACCGCCTTTGCCGATCATATCGAAGCCACTTTTCCTGGAAAACTCCTCCAAACAAAAATCCGACGAGATATCCAAGTTTCAGAAGCTGCTATTATGGGAAAACCTGTCTTTGCCTCAGCACCATCGAGCCGGGCAGCCGAAGATTACCTCTCTTTAACGAACGAACTCATCGCAAGACTTCCTCTTTCAACCTGTAAGGCATAAAAGCTATGGCTAAACTCACAGATCTTTTACAAAACCGCTTTCGGAAAAAAGAGAAATCGAAAATGTCCGAACTTGCGGAAAAGACATCCAAAGGTGATCTAACCGTTTTTTCGGGAATGTTTGGTGTCGGGAAAATCTCTGACAAAGACAAAGAGACATTGGAAGAACTTCTAGAAAAATACGCACTAGAAGGATCAGAAGATGTTTCCAAAGATTTGACCCATCTGATTTCGATCACCTCAGAGGTAAAAGCAATCCAAACCCAGGCAGCTATCCTTCATGGAGAGAGAATTAAAAGAGCCCAGTCTATTCTAAAACGATACCGAGACGGAGCCTTTACCGCCTGGCTCCTTGCAACTTATGGCAACAGGCAAACCCCGTATAACTTCCTCCAGTACTACGAGTTCTATACCCTGGTACCCAAAACTCTCCATCCCACAATCGAATCGATGCCCCGCCAAGCGATCTATACATTAGCCAGTCGTGAAGGGGAGCAAGAAAAAAAAGAAGAGATCATCCGAAACTACCAAGGGGAGACAAAACAAGAACTCATCACCAAAATTCGGACCATATTCCCCCTTAAGGATGATGATGGTAGAAGGGAGAATATTGGCGATAGTACGTGTAAAGCGCTTGACCGACTGCTCCAAGGGTTTCGGGATCGAGCTCCAAAAATTAACGAAAAACAAAAGGGCATTCTCCTAGATCAAATCCAAAAATTAACGAATTTGATCAAAGAGTGCTCCCAAAAGAGGTAAAAAAATGGCAGAAAAAACGACCGAAAAAATTTCATTAGATGATCGAGTGATCCACCTTTTCGAAGGGAATATGCGAAGGATTTTTGCGATGAAAGTCACCCGCTCGACCTACCGTGAAATCCAAAACACGATCTTGAGCTGTGCCAACCAAAACCAAGATCTTGCCAATTTCTTGTTCGAAACCTTGATGACCGGCCAGATCAAGGTCTCTATCCCCAACGAAAAACATCGAGAAATCATCGAAGAGGTGATCCAAAACTTCACCATACCAGCCAGACTTGCCAAAGAGGTCTTCGAGCGAGGGGAGTTTATCAACATCATCACTTCGGACCTCGTGACACAAGAGGAGAAGGTCGCTTTTTACAATCGCCTCAGAAGAATTGATGGAGAAGAGTTCCATTTCCTCTCGGATGCACAAAATACAATGCACCTCTTGCAACACTTTTCCGGGCGAATGGTCGAACTTGACAACCATCCTAAAGGACGTGAGGAGATTGAGAAGTTCAAAAAAGAACTCGGAATCATTGGAGACCGACTCAAGCAGCTGTCTCTCTGATGATTGGGGGTTGGGAACTCATCGTCGTCCTCTTTCTGGTGCTTCTTCTCTTTGGTGGGAAAAAGCTTCCAGATCTTGCCCGTAATTTAGGGAAGGGGATGCGCGAATTCAAGAAAGCTTCGCAAGGGATCCTCGACGAGGAGAAAGAAGGTGGTGAAGAAGAACCTGACAACAAGGATGTAAACAAAAAGTAGCTTAAGTTCCCAAGCATCCTTCCACAAGGAAAGCACATGAATTTTAAGTTGTAAATTAGTCTCATCTCTATCTTAAAAAAATTATTCTTACCCCATAGACCACAAATTGGAGTCTCATCTTTTTTATAAACATAGGTAAACAATTGAACCACAGAGAACACAGAGCACACTGAGAAAAGAAATCCCTCTCTGTGTACTCTGTGGTGAATTCCAATAAAAAATGCATAAATTTTTGCCGTTTTGGGAGCATGTGGAGGAGCTGCGGAAAACGCTCTTGAAGATTGGAGCGATCATCCTCCTGGCGACCCTCCTCACGTTCGTGTTCCACAAGCCTCTTTTCTCGCTTCTCCTAAAACCCCTGAAAGAACCTAGCGTCACCTTCTACCAGAAAGAACACCTCGTCGCTCACAAAAGCCGTACCTTCTCTCTTCCTCCCGGAACCCTCCTCCTCACCGCCAAAAATGAGCGGATCCCGGTTCGCCACCTCTCGCTCGAGCAAGGGGAGTCGGCCGATCTCGAAATCCCCAAACCCTCCCTCTACCTCTTCTCTCCCTTAGAAGGGTTCACAACAGTCTTCTCCCTCTCCTTTTGGGGAGGGATTCTCCTCTCTTCCCCCCTTTGGATCTACCTGCTTCTCCGATTTCTCCTTCCTGCGCTCAAAGGCCATGAATCAAAGCTCTTGCTCCCCTTCTTTCTCCTCTCGCTCCTTTTCATCGGAGGGGGGCTCCTCTTCTGCTACCGAGTCACTCTTCCTCTGATCACCACCTTCCTCTCGAGCTTCAATACCTCCCTTGGTTCCAATCTTTGGGGATTTGGTGAGACAACCCGCTTTACCCTCTATCTTCTCCTGGCTCACGCTCTTCTCTTCGAACTCTACGTCGCCCTCCTCTTCCTCATCCACTTCCACCTCTTGACCTACCCCACACTGCAAAGAGCCCGCCGTCCTGTCATCATCACCATTTTCATTCTAGCAGCGATCTGCACCCCTCCCGATGTCGTCTCCCAACTCCTGCTCGCTCTCCCTCTCCTCCTCTTTTACGAGCTAGCCCTCCTTTTCGCCAGATCGAAGGACTATAAAGACATATATTTACTTAATAGAAAATAAGATCTGTGGTATACTAGTAGTAATTTGGGGGATATATGTCTTCTTTTGTCCAATTCTACTGCAATGAGAACCTGACGGGCCATTTTCTGTTGAAGCCCTCTCTCCAAATAGGGAAAGGGTACCAACGGGTCTTCTCTTCTGTTGAACAATCGGGGTGTCAGGCAGTTGCTGAAGTAATCAAGCGGATCGGACTCTTTATCATCCTCCCCCTTGGAGCAATCCTAGCAGCCGTTCTCATCCCTTTTGGCTTAGCAACCAAAGGAATCGCCTCCCTTTGCTCTTCAAAGACTACCCCTCCTGTAACCCCGAATCCTAATCAAACCACACCAGAGGAAGTTGCTCAGATTCTGAATGAGATTCAGAAAAAGGTAGATACCGTGATTTTGGAAGAGCTAACTTCTGAGCAAGTGGATGAGTTAGAAGCTTCTTCACACGATCCGCGCCTAAATAGTTGTTCTACTCGAACTCCTGAGGAGGGTGACCCTCAAGTGCAAATCTTCTGGAATCTGCGAGCTCAAATTGCCTCTTTCCAATCCTATCTCCGCTTGTTTGAAGTAAAAGAACAAGAGCGAGAAGTGGAGGATGTAGAAAAAGGAATGCTCATCAATGTGGAAGACAATGGAAATTGCCTCTTTGCTGCATTTGCTGAGCTCTCTCTTATCAACGGATCAAAAATCGTATCTGATCCATCCTCTGATGCTGAACCAGAACATGTAGATCTATCAAGCTCCCCCGACAATAGTGTTGATCAGCAGCAGGCCATCCAGTCCTCTCGAGAAGAAGTTGTCAAATGGATGGGGGAGAATGTTGAGGACCCTGACCTCCAAGATAAATTGAAGAATTCCCTTGCTGAAGATCTCCTCATAAAATTTGATCAATTAACGTCTGATCAAAAAGAAATTCTGGGCTTACTTCAACTTTTAACTTCCTCTCAGCTAGGAGAACAAAAGAAACAAATCAAGGAAAGGCTTCAAACCATCAAAGATGAGTTAGAGACTCTTCCTCGTATTGGAGAGGGGGAAGAGATCACATTTGAGTATATCAAGCCTCTGCTTCCTGCCTATTTTGAGAAGATGAAGCAACAGGGGACATTCGGTGGTGCAGCTGAATTGTATGCTCTGAGCATGCTTCATGAAGTGACCATACAGGTTTACAATAGAGTAGATGGAGAAGTGGCAGATCAACCTTTTGAGACCATCAATGGGGATAAAGGTTGGACAAAAGCGCCCAGGAAGCTCGTCTGGGAAAACAACCACTACAAAGCCTACGTAGGAAATAGCTCTTCGGGTTCTGGGTCGGACTCGGACAATAAGTAGGGTTCCTCTTTTTCAAAAGGGTAGGTAGTGTGGGCAGCTCGCTGGAGAGGTTGCCAGTAGCCTCGGTCGAGAAAGCCGTGGGAGCCGTTCCAATAGAGAAAAAATCCGATAATTCCCGCGAGAGGTAAGACCAGATAGGTCCAAAGCAAGAATTTTGGGATTTTTCTCTCCTCTGATGGGGGGACATCTTCTAGTTCACTCATCTGAATCCTCCTGAAATACGATATATTTTATCTCCTCGCTAAAATCGAGCCGTTTTTTTCCTAGTAGGTAGAGGAAAACGAGAAGGGCTCCGCCAAAATAGGCAAAGAGGAGGGCATAGTGAAGGACAAATCCATAAACCCCCTCTCCATCAATCATCTCCTTTTCTCCCCTCGATGATGTCGATCGTCTGGATTGGGTCGAGTCCGAGCCACCAAGCCTGATCGGGTGGGGTAATCCGCGTACCTTTAGTCATCAAATATTGATAGATCGCCTCGAATTTGAAGTTGGGAATCCCGTAAGGGTTGGGGGAGGTACCGGTCGGGTCATCGTCGAAAAAGTGGCCGAAGGAGGGCATGATGCTCCCCCTGCTCTCAGTTTTAGGCGACCAGAAGTGGGACATATGCCAGTCGCGGTGAGATCTTTTGATGCCCACACGCGAAAGATCGGGGCCGATTCGACGGGTCCCTGGGAACGTGACCTGTTGGTAGATATATTCGTTGGCCGAAGAGGGGGGAGCGGGATACTCTGCCGACCCATTGAGTACGGTATCTTGGACGAGGGTGCGGGTTTGGTCTGTGTGACAATACCAACACCCTTCGACACGGTAGACATCCTCTCCCATTTTGATGAGAGACTCTCTCGACAAAAAGCGGAGCTTCCCCTCTTTTAGCTCTTGGAGATCGGGGATTGGTTCCCCATTCTCATCATAGATCCAGTTTTTGGCCCCTTGGTAGAGGATTTCTGAAATCCGGTATTCGCGCGGGTTTTGGATGTATATCGTCCCTTGGCTGATGTCAAAGGGAGGGGAATCACCCAAAAGGGTAAAGTGGGAGCGGACCCAAGGCTCTAGAACACCATCGGATTCGGTGACTGCAAAAGCTTCCGTTTTTTCTGGATCGTAGAGCTCCAGAAGGGTGTAGAAGGGAAGAGAAAGCCCCTCCGACTCCCAATTGGGATGATTCTGTTTCCACTCCTCTTGCAGCTCTTTTTGCCACTCGGTTTGGTCGTTAGCGGGGCGCAAGAGGAGAAGGCGAGAGGTGAGGGTGACCTCTTGATCATTCTCACGAGTAATATAGGAGTTAAGTTCTTCTTGAGCCCGGATCCGCACCCCTTCGCTCTCCCGAAAGGAGAGGAGGCTGTTTCCTTGCTTGAGGTGGTTCACGTACTGCAAACCCCACCCTCCAGGATTCGAGGTGCTCACATAGACATTCGGATCGGAAACCTCGTGCATCTGGACCTGGTAGGTGCTGGAAGCTTGGTTCCAGCTCGGATCGATGTACCTCGGAGCAATTAGGGTAACCCCAATAGCCATAGAAAAGAGAAGGAGGACCCCAATAATGGTGGCAATAGCCGACCACTCGAGCCGATTGATCCCTTTTCTCTCCCCCCCCATATCAGGTCATCACCCTCTTTTCAACTGGGACCCTCTCAGGAAGGATGATCGTATTCATGAGATTCCAAACAAACAGGAGGCAACCAACAAAGATCATCACCCCACTGATCATCCGAAGGAGCCACCACCCCCACATCTTCTCCAAAGTCACCAGGAAGGGGAGACGGCTTAAGTTCTCATGGAACTGGGCATAGCTACTCCCTGTCCCCCAATTTGCCCACTCGAGCCCTTGTTTAAACCCGCCAATCCATAAAACAGCAAACATTAGCACAGAACCTGTAAGAGCTAAAGTGAAGTGCCATTCGGCAAGCCTTTGGGAGTAGAGAGGCTTTTTCGCAATTTTGGGAATCACGTAGTAGATCCCTGCAATCACAAAGAAGGTAAATGTCCCGAGAAGGGACATGTGGGCATGGCCGATGATCCAATCAGTTTTGGAGACGATCTCATTCACGTTCCTGAGCGATTGGAGCGAACCTTGCAAGCAAACAATCAGATAAAACACCACTCCCATTGTCAAAAAGCGTAAAGGGACACTTTTGCTATAGAGCTCCCAGCGCATCTTGACCGTCCCAAGAAGGTTCATCACAACCGTCCAAACAGGGACGATCAGCCACATCGAGAAAATGATGCTTGTCGTCTGGAGCCACTGTGATTGGGGGCCATGGAGCATGTGGTGAGCACCAATCCATGCATAGACAAACGCAATCGACCAGAAGCCTACCATAGATAGGCGATGGCTGTAGATCGGTGTTCCAGCAATTTTGGGGAGAAAGTAGTAAGCGATAGCTAAGCCCATCGGGGTAAAGATCAATCCAACGAGATTGTGGACGTAGAAAAAGCTCGTATTTACTCTTGAGATCCCCATGGGAACCCACTCTACGACAAAATTCCCTACCACATAAGTAAACGAGGTCCAAATCAAAGTCGCCATCACATACCATAAAGAGACATACATCTTCTGGTAGCGGCGATGGAAAATCGTCAAAAAGAGATTGGTCGCAAAAAGGACCCAGGCAATTCCCACAATCAACTTCACTGGAAACCAACCCCCTCCGATCGTCATCGGAAGCTCTGCATACTCCCACCCAAAATTGGTCCCCATAGGAAAAGAGAAAGCTCCCAAAATCAGGGCCGGCCACCAGATCCAACTCGTCACTGTGGCAAGCTTGGGGCTAAACAACCGGGTCCCACAAAGGCGGGGGACAAAGTAGTACATCAGCCCCATATTGGCCGATAAAAGCCAAAGCAAAGTCACCACCGTCACATGGACAGGACGAACCCGCCCGAAATGGATATACTCCCCCTTAAAATAATCGGGGACAAGGAACCCATTGTACGAGATAAAGACCCCCACAAAGAGGCCGACCAACAAAAACCCGAGAGCCGGATAGAGCATCTGCTTCACAGCCCGGTCGTCATGCACTACTTTCGCATCCATCTCTCACCTAACATTTTTCAACCTTCCAGATTACACAGGAAATCCTTTATAGCACATGGAAATGTATTTTGTATTTATTTTGAATCTCTCTTAGAACACGAGTCATTGAAAGTTACCATTCAGTGAACGGAGATGCTGCCAAAAGCATCGCTTACAAAATTTTTCTCTTTGCACAAATATGAAGATTTGTAAAATGGGTCCTTGTTTTTCTGAAGGTGGTGATGATCATGAAAAAACGACTTGCCTTTACGCTGCTTCTTCTATTTGTCTCCTCTCTGTTTGCAACGGAAGATCTCCCTGATCTGCAAGCCTCCAAAGAGGTGATTCTCGACACCCAAGAAAACTATTTCCTCACGTCGACAGATACGCGGATCACTCCCAAAGTTAATCCGATCACGGGCGAGTACTGCGAAGAAGAGGTCGACCTTGTGGTGGCCGGATCGCAG
>JAAKFR010000052.1 GCA_011064985.1 Chlamydiota bacterium | reverse complement strand
TTGTAGAGCCTCACAACATTTCATGAGAATGTATTCTTGTTTTTGCTCTGTAAGTTGAGATAGAAGCTTGGGAATCCAAGCGCAGGCTTGTTGCAAAGACTCTTCATCAGGATTTTCCCGAATTACAACCCCCTCTAGTAGGTCGAATGCTTCGAGATATTCTTCTTTTTCTAGAAACGTCTTCACATATGAGATAGGGGAAATAGCCACCAGAAACCTCCTTGACAGGCAGTAATCTTAAAGAAAAGAGAAATTTGTTCTCGAGGAAATTTTAGGAAAAGTTCATAGTGTGTATGAAATTTATGCAAAGGAGGTAATCCATGAGCCATATTGTGAGTCCTAGAATTGAAATGACAGATCAACTCAATGACCTATCTACTCATCTTGAGCAGCTAGAAAGTGCCTTAGAGACCTTGAAGATCTCAGCAAATATCATGACATCAGAAAGTGAGTTAAATCAAGCCATTGTCTCAGACCTTGTCCAAATTCAACTCAACTGTCTAAAGAGACAAGAGCCTCTTACTACGCTTAAAACACTGTGTAAGCAAGAGGTAAAAACAGCCCGTGACCTCTACTGGAAACACCTTGCTACTCTCGACGTTGAAGAAAGCAAATTCAAAGAAAACTGGAAAAGCAAAACTCTAGAGCATCTCATCCTCAATGGTCTGCAAAAGGACAAAGACATTCCCCTCACAATCAACCTATTGAAAGGAAAGCAAGAAGAAATTGCCATCCAAGAAAATCTCAATATCGAAGAAATCGAACTTGAAGCCTCAATTAAACAGCAGGTCCAAAAGCATCAGGAGCAAAAAGAGACCTACCAAAACCAGATCAAAGCAGGAATCAAAGTGGAGGATGTTTTTGCAGCGGCTCAAGTAGGAGATCTCGATTTTATTCAAAAGAAAGTCCCAAAAATTTTTGGCAAGGAGAAGTTTTTCAACCAGAAAGATTCTCGCGGGTATACCATGCTCCACATTGCCGCATACTCGAGCAAGCTGAACGTGGTACAATATCTCCTAACCAATAGAGCCAATCCCGACTGTGAAGATGCCCACAAAAACAAATCCCTTCACTGGGCGGCAGCTATTGGAGCCCATCAGGTGACCCTCACCTTGCTACAAAACAAAGCAGATGTGAACGGGAAAGGAGAATACGACAGAACCCCTCTCCATAGATCTGTATACAATGGTCATGAGATTCTCACTTCCACCCTCCTGAACCATGGAGCTGATATCAACGCGCAGACAAATGTAGAAGGACACTCAATCACCCCGATTTTTGAGGCGATCACAAGAGACAACGTCTCTATGGTGAAACTGCTTCTCCAAAACCAAGATCTAGACCTTACAGTAAGAGACGCTTCCAATTCTCTTCCACTAGACTTAGCAAACCATGGAAATCCAAAAATTCTCTCCCTTCTCAAACAACACTTAGAAGTAGAAGAAGAGAGTAAATCCCAAGAGAAAGCAGAAAGTTCTTCGGAAGATGCTGTCGAAGGATCCAAAAAAGCGGAGCAAATCCCTTTAGATGAGATTGAGCAAGGAGACAAGCTAGGAAGTGGAGGATTTGCAGATGTCTATCGAGGAACCTGGATGGGAAAGGAAATTGCCATCAAAGTCCTCAAATGTCCTCCCCAAGGAGGAGATGAAGAAATCATCGAAGAGCTTGAAAACGAAGCTGAGATCATGTCACAGCTCAACCATCCCAATATCATCCGCTTTTACGGAGTGGTAGAAAACACCCACAACTTTGTTCTTGGTTTTATGGAGCAAGGCTCTCTGTTTGACCTGATTCGGACCAAGAAAACCCAAAACTGGGATTGGACAAAACTCCTTCAAGTGGGCAAAGACATGAGTCGTGGTGTGAGATTTCTCCACTCCAAAAAGATTGTCCATCGAGACCTCAAAAGCCCTAATGTATTGCTAGACAAAGAAGGAACGGCTGTCCTCTCTGATTTTGGTTTATCGAAAATCCGAGCCCACACGATGACCCTGACAGGAAGCCAAGGCTCTCCAGCTTGGATGGCCCCCGAGCAACTTTTGGGAGAAGAATATGGTGAACATGTAGACATTTACTCTCTTGGGTTGATCCTCTGGGAGCTTTTAGAAGGAAAGCGCCCTTACGAAGGAAAAGAGATGGGCCAGATCATAGCCCAAGCCTTTAAAGGGAAGACAGGAGAGAAGATCGACAAAGAAAAAACGCCTCCTACCCTTGTCACGCTTCTAGAAGAGTCCTGGCGTAAAGACCCACTCAAGCGTCCCTCAGCTGTACAATTCTTAGAAACCCTAGAGACTCTTAAAGCAGATGAGTTAGACCATTTTCCCAGAGTTTGAGTTTTACGGAAAAAGCTTGTGATATCAGAAGAACAGGTACGAAAATTGGTGCACAACTACTTGTGATGAGAATCTCAGGAGAGATTTTGAGACCCGCTCTCTTGCAGCAAACCCAGAAGCAATCAGCAAAAATGTTGAAAGCCAAATCAGGGACCTTCAAGAAAATGGGTTTTAAGCACTCTCAAGTGATGAGAGAAAGCGGCAAAGATAATTGACGTTAGATAGTTTGACATCGAATTACCGGCATAGTTACCTTTTTCAGGAATTCAGGTTGTTAGAGGAGCTTCTTGAGGGTTTCGTAGACCTCATCAGACTCAATCCGTTTCATGCACCGAAAATCGATCGGGCAGACCCGTTTGTAGCAAGGGGAGCACTCGACGTGTTTGTGGATCACAACTCCATGTTTGTAGGGGCCGGTAGCGACGTCGTTTGTGGAGCCGAATAGGGCGACGAGGGGAGTTTTCAGGGCGGCTGCGATGTGCATCGGGCCGCTATCGTTTGTGAGAAAAGCGTTACATCTTTGGATGAGGGCGAGTAGTTCACGTAAGTTGGTCTTACCTGCTAGATTGAAGACGCGGGAGGGAGGGAGCTCATCGCAGATCGATTCCACAAGGGAGCTTCCAGTTGCGTCTCCAAAGTAGAGGACGTAGACTGTAGGATCGGCTAGGAGCTTCTTGGTCACTTCGTGGAATCTTTCAGGAAGCCAACATTTTGCTGTTCCATAGGCAGCTCCTGGATTGATTCCAACGATTTTTGCATCAAGTGGGATCTCGTACTGGCTGAAAAGAGTGGAGATGGCTTTTCTCTCCTTTTCTGTCACGTAGAGAGCTGGATCGGTGTTAGATAGTGGAATGCCAAGGGGAGAGAGATGCCTTTTGTAGGTATTTACAAGGTGCTCTTTTCCTCTCTCCTTGGGAAAGGGGAGAGGGTCGGTTAGAAGAAAAGAGCGGAAATCGTTTCGAAATCCAATTCTCCTTTTCACATCTCCTCTCCATAACCACCAAGCTGAGGAGAAAGAATTTGGGAGGAGGATTCCAAGATCGTATTTTCCCTGCTGGAGCCGGGCGATGATGTTTCTCCTCTCTTCTCTGCGTAAGAATTCATTCGGACGGGAGAAAGAGAAGATCTCATCGATATGGGGGTTGCCTAAGAGAAGAGAGTGGACACTTCCCTGACACATTACTGTGATATTTGCCTCGGGCCAATTTTTTCGGACATCTTCGATGACGGGGGTTCCCATCACGGCATCTCCGAGCCAGTTTGGCATCCTGATCAGAATATTTTTTTCCATAATAGCATCCCATTTTAATGGGATTTTCCTTTATTCGCATTTACTTTATATCTAGAGTGAATGCGTAACGAGGCTGTTTTGGAGAGTAGTACCTACACAGAAGAAGAGTTTAAGAAAATCCTCAAGACCCTCTTTGCCGAGAAAAAGCGTGTAAAAGAGCTCCAGAAGCAATTGCAACAGAAAGGAGTTCAAAAAAAATTCCAAACACACCTTTCAGATATCCAAAAGCTTTCCTATCCAGATGAAATAGCTCATTTAAATACCTCATTTCTTGAAAAAGAGAAAGAGGTCAAGACTCTTCGGAAGCAGTTGGAAAAAGTGCGCCCAGCTCTACGAAAGCTCATTGACGATCTGAAAGAGGCTCGCGAGTACATCCACGATTTAGAGTCTGGAAAAGAGGCAGCAAAGTCGCAAACATGGGAAGAGAGCTTAGCTGAGTACGCAGCGACTCAGAAAGAGCAGATAGAAACTCTTGAGGAGCTTAAGGGACTTGTGCGAGAAACAAATAGCCAATCAGCCCGGTTGGCGAAGCGTTTAGATAGGGAGGGGCTTTGTGAAGAGCGTTCCTTTGAAAAACAAGAGGAGGAGTATCAACTCCAGTTGGAAAAAGGGTACAAACAGATGCGCCTTCTATCAGGGAAACACGCTTGCTTGCTAGAGGAGGTCTCTTTTCTCCGTTCAGAGTTGTCTGATAGGGATGTAGAGCTGAGAAAAAGCCAAAAAAGCCAAAACCACTTGGCAAAAAAGAGCAAAGGGGCTACATCCCTTCGTGAACTTGCTGACGAGCAAGGAGAAACTCTTGCCCGTTGGGAAGAGAAATATGCGTCTCTGGAGCAGAAATGGGAGGGTGTGAGAGAAGAGCATGAAGCGATGAAGACCCATTTCTCCCAAGTGCGGCATATTCTTGAAAAGACAGCAAACAAAGACAACGATTGTAGGGATTGATCCTGGAACTCGAGTCACTGGGTATGGGATTATCCTCGTGGAAGGGGGGCGCCAACTCTCTCCGATTGACTACGGGTGTATCTCCCCGCCTGTCAAAGAGCCTCTCAGTTATCGTTATAAGGTGATCTTTGAGGCCATACTCTCTTTGCTAGAGAAATACCAGCCTGATGCTATGGCTGTTGAGACCCAGTATATTGCAAAAAATCCCCAGAGTGTGATGAAGCTGGGAATGGCAAAAGGGATGGCGGTGTTAGCAGCTAGCTTGCGGGATATCCCAGTCTTTGAATATGCTCCTTCCCGAGCCAAGAAATCGGTGGTCGGTTCCGGAAGAGCAAGCAAAGTTCAGGTACAGGCAATGGTCGGGCGCCTCCTTCGTCTTCCAAAGCCCCCTCATCCGGAGGATGCAGCCGATGCTTTGGCTCTCGCGATTTGCCATGGGAATACGTGCCAAAACAAACTAGAACATCTCCATAGGATTTAAGATGTACGAATATATCAAGGGGGTCATAGCAGAAACCAGCGGACAAATCGCTGTGATCGAAGCTTCTGGTGTCGGATATCGGATCCATATCCCAGTATCCGCAAGCCCCAAGCTCCCGGAAATTGGAAAGGAAGGACTTCTCTTTGTCTCATGGGTGGTTCGGGAGATGTCGCAGACCCTTTTTGGCTTTCTTACAAGAGAGGAGCGGGATCTTTTTGAGCTTTTGATTACCCTCTCCGGGATTGGCCCGAAAACAGCTCTTGCTCTTCTCGGGCAAATAACCCCTTTTGAGTTGCAAGAAGTAGTCTTCTCTTCAAGAGTAACAGAACTTGCAAAAGTGCCAGGAATTGGGAAAAAGACAGCAGAGAGGCTCCTTGTTGATTTGAAAGGGAAACTCCATTTTTCAGAAATAGTTTCCTCAGGCCCACAATTTTCTTCTAAAGAACAAGATGCCTTGCAGGCTCTTCTCAACCTGGGAATTCCAAGAGTTAGTGCACAAAAAGCGATTAAGCTAGCAAAAGAGACTTTAAACGAGGATACCAACCTGGCGGAGCTTCTGAATTTCGCACTTAGACATGCTTGATAACATCTTACGGGCAATTTTTGCCGCTTTTCTCTCTTTTGGGTTGAGGCGGGGAGATCTCCGAGGGTCTCCTCGAGGTTTTTTTTCTCGGGCCTCTTTCGTGCGTAATGGTTCCTTGGTAGGGCGGCTCTGGTTGTAGCCAAAGTCTTTGTCTCGGGCTAGATAGAGATCTTGTTGCTCTTCTTCGAGCTTGAGGAGGTCTTCCTCAGAAATATTCTCTTTATAGTTTAAAATCGCAACATTGAACTTTTTCGGTGAACGGGCTAGCGCATTGATGATGTGCCTTTTTCTCGGCCGTTCTCCTTTCTTCCGAGCGTCTGAAGTAGAGTTGATTTCATAATTATAATGGCTGAGGCGTTTCTGTAGGGTGTTTCCGCAAGATGTCTCTTTTACTGACCCGACATATCTTCTATCGCTGTTTTTTTTCGGGTCATGTTCTTCCGTTTTTTTGATTCTGTAGATAACCCCTCCTTCTCCTGAGCAAAGGGTATCGATTTTCTTCTGTATAAGAGTGGGAGGACGTAGGGAAACTCTTCCGGATAAGTCAATCTGTACAGGCCAAGAAAGTTTTTTCTTGGGAGACGCAATCTCAGAGGGATGACTTGGGAATACAACTTCAGGAGGATTTAGAACGGGCTTAGACATAAAGATTTAGGGTTTAGTTTTTCGAAACATATTATAACAGATATCTGTTTTTAGGAATATGAATTATTTTCTTTCTAAAATATTAAAATAGTGTAAATTAATTAAAATTAAATTAATTATCTTGCTTTATTTAGGATGGATGTGCTATAAAACGGCTCTTGAAACCACAAAAAAAGGAAGTGAAACAAATGGGAAAAGAACAGACATTGTTGATTGTTAAGCCTGATGCAGTACGGAAAAATCTCATTGGAGAAGTTTTAGCCAGACTGGAGAAGGGGGGGCTCAAAGTCGTCGCCTCTAAGATGGTTCACCTAAAGGAAAAAGAGGCTGAAGAGTTCTACGCGATCCACCGAGAGCGTCCCTTCTACCGAGATCTTGTCAACTTTATGATCTCAGGGCCTGTTGTCATTTCTATCTTAGAGGGGGAAGGGGCCATTGCGAAAAATCGTGAGATAATGGGCGCAACAAACCCGAAAGAAGCTGCTCCTGGAACGATTCGCGCCGATTTTGCCGATTCGATCGATGAGAACGCTGTCCATGGCTCTGACGGGCCTGATACTGCGCGCACCGAAATCGCCTTCTTTTTTACCCCTCAAGAAATCTGCCCCCGCCTTAAGGCGAGGGATTATTGAATATTCATGTTACGCACGGGGGATTTTGCTTTTTAGACGTGAGAATACTTGTGCGTTAGGAGATGAAGAAGCCACATACACCCACCTAAGAAGAGAAAAAGGAGGGGGAGGATTTTGGGAGAATCGCTGGGAAGCACTTGGAGTAAGAGGAGAGCGCAAACAGCAACACTGATGTTTATGAAGTTCATAACAGCAGAGCCATTAGATTTATCATGTGCGTGTGAAAGGGCGAGGCTGGAGGCGTTGGTATAAACTAGACACATCCCTAAGTAGATAAGGGGCATCGGAGCAAAAAGGGAGAACGGTGTGACATAGTCCCAAAGGAAAAAACCAAGCATGACAAGCGTTCCTAGAAGAATCGTCACAATTCCCCACTTGATAAGAACGGGGTTTTTGTTTTTGTGGGCGACTTGGAGCATGAATGTCGCTCCTATAATTGTGCCAAGGGGAGGAATGAAGTTGAGAAGTCCATAGACTTCCGAAGAAAGGCCGATGTAGGTGATTCCGACAAATGGCGCTTCCGAAGCAAAAATGTAGATAAAAGAAGTCGTGAACCCCATCAAAATAGAGTAGAGAATGAAAATGGGATTTGCAAATTGCCTGACCAGTTGTTTTTTGATTTTTTTGAAGTGAAGTGGAGCTCTATGCTCTTCTTTTAACGTTTCAGGAAGGCGAGTTGAGATCAGGAGAATCACAATCGCGTAGGCAGATAAGAAGGTAAAGTTGCTTTTCCATCCGAACTGATGGGTCAAGAATCCTCCCAACACAATTCCTAAAGCTGGAGTAATGGCAAGAGAATACATAATGGCAGAGATATTTTTGGTTGCATGGCTTAAGGGGTAGGTATCGCCAATCATCGTAAAAGTAATTTTGATTCCAGAAGCAGTTCCAAGAGCTGTGATGAATCGACCTGTTATCAGAAGGGAGAATGACTCTACTTCTCCCGAGAGTAGAGTGAGAAGAAATCCAAAAAAGGCAATTAAGATTCCGATGTAGAGGGCTTTTTTCCTCCCATACCGATTCGCAATTGGGCCGTAAAGGAGGTTCCCAATAGCGTATCCGATAAGATAGGTCGTGATAGAAAATTGCGTGAGAGAGGCGCTTAAATCAAAGCTAGCAGCGATTTCTGGCAGCGCTGGGGTGAAAAAGACGGCAGAAAATTGGGCAAAAGAGGCCAGGAGGAATAAAATCGGGAGCTGAGGCTTTTTTACTGACGTTTCATTCAACACTGGCGTAGAGGATCCTTGCACAAAAAGTCTAATTCCAAGCATAAAAAAATTCAAACAGAAATGCACGGTTTTTCTATTCAGTGAAAAAAAGGACAAACCCCCGCCTTTAGACGGAGGATTATTGAATTATTCTTTTGCAAGGGGCTTCAACCCCTTCCAAATTCTACTTTAGGATGAAGATATGGACAGTGTTTTAAAAAGTTTTAGCCTAAAGGGGCTGCAGCTCTCGAATCGTCTAGTCATGGCCCCAATGACTCGTCACCACAGTCCAAGACATATTCCTGGACCTGAGGTGGCCGAATACTACCGACGCCGTGTAGAGGGGGGAGTTGGCCTGCTTATAACGGAAGGGACTGTTGTCGGACATAAAGCTGCCAATGCCTACCCCAATGTCCCCAGTTTTTATGGGGAGGAGGCCCTTGCGAGTTGGAAACAGGTAGTTGAGGAAGTACACAAAGCTGGAGGGAAAATTTTTCCACAGCTATGGCATGTGGGGAGTGTACGGCAAGCTCACAGCTGTTCCAATACAGGCGTAGATAATCCTCAAAAGCAGTGTTGTTGTGAAGATCATATTCCTGGGTATGCTCCTTCACCTGTTGCTCATCCTTACGTGGAAGGGGCGGATATTCCCCATGAAATGACAGAAGGAGACATAGATGATGTTGTAAAGGCCTTTGCCCAAGCGGCCTTTGAAGCAAAAAAACTCGGATTTGACGGTATTGAGATTCACGGTGCTCATGGATATTTGATCGATCAGTTTTTCTGGGCTTATACAAACAGAAGAAAGGATCAATATGGAGGAGAGTCCCTTGTCGATCGTACCAGGTTTGCTGTAGAGATCATCAAAGCTATTCGAGATGCTGTTGGAGACGAATTTCCGATAGATTTCCGTTTTTCCCAATGGAAGCTAGGTGATTACAATGCAAAACTTGCTACAACACCTAATGAACTTGCTGCTTTTCTCCATCCTCTTGTAGAGGCAGGTGTCGATCTTTTCCATTGCAGTACACGCCGCTTTTGGGAGGCTGAATTCCCCAATTCTCCTCTTAATTTAGCCGGATGGACAAAAAAGCTGACTGGCAAACCTACCATCACAGTAGGTTCGATAGGTTTTAAGGAGGATTTTATTACAACAGGGATGGAGCACTCTTCTCCCCACCCTTCAGCCACTTCCTTGGCAGACCTACTCAAACGTTTGGAGAACCAGGAATTTGACCTCGCGGCTGTAGGGAGGGCTCTCCTTGCTGATCCCTTTTGGTTCAGAAAGTGGGTAGAGGGTAGAGAAGAAGAAATAGACTATTTCACGGGAGAATCTTTAAAAAAATATTATTGATTAGATGGCAGTTACTACAAGTTTCGGATACTTCCATCGATCCCACCTTGATTACGAATCGCCCCTCTGTTGAACAAGTAGATCTTCGCAGAAGGTTTTAGAGAGTGAAGTTGTGGCCGAGGTAGGAGGCCTTCACCTCTTCATTGTGGATGAGCTCATCGACGGTTCCTGAGAGAAAGACTTTTCCATCTAAGATGAGGTAACTTCTATGAGCAATAGAGAAGATCTCACGGGCATTGTGGTCGGTGATGAGGATCGTGATCCCTTTTTCTGCTAGGTGGTTGATCATCTCCTTCACATCGTGAATGGAGAGAGGATCAATATTGGCAAATGGTTCATCTAGGAGTAAGAATGTTGGTTCAGTGACAAGAGCTCTTGTGATCTCGAGTCTTCTCCTTTCTCCCCCTGAGAGGGCACCGGCTTTTTTCTTTGCTAATTTTTCGAGGTGAAGTTCCGCTAGTAGGGAGGCAAGCCTCTCTTTCCTCTCCCTTCTTGAGAGGGGAAGAATCTCTAAAATACATAAGATATTCTGTTCGACAGTTAGAGAACGGAAGACAGAGGGCTCTTGCGCCAGATACCCCATCCCCATTTTGGCCCGCTTGTCGATCGATTTGTTTGTTACATCGATCCCTTGGAAAAAGACCTGGCCTCGGTCGGGGTGGATGAGTCCCATCGTCATATAGAAGGCCGTGGTTTTTCCCGCTCCGTTTGGACCTAGGAGGCCTACGACCTCCCCAGGATTTGCAGAAAAAGAGAGGCCATCGACCACCTTTCTCCCTTGGTAGGATTTTTCAAGATCTCGGACTTCAAGTAGGCTCATCTTTTTTTCACCTGAAAGTGTTTTTGAAACCGCTCCCTCTCTTCCTTTCCGAAAAGAAGGCGTACATCTCCTCTCCCCTCAATTCTCTCCTTCCCCGTCTCTTGATTTCTAGAGGCGTAGATTGTAGGGGCGGAGATCTGCACATCTTCGAGCTCATCATAGAACAAAACTCTCTGAGATGTACCTATAAGCTCCACTTCTTCGGTTTTTGGATGGAGAATCAGCTGGTCGGCAAGAGCATATTGCCGAATCTCTTTAGGTTCGCTTAAGCTTCGAAAAAGGGTTACATGACCTGTTAAGACAATCTCTGTTGGGTAGAACGAGTTTTTGGTCTGGGAAAATGTGATGAGAGCCTTATGAGCCGAAATCCTCCCCATAGGATGTTCTAGAGAGACTTCTTCTCCTTCGAAAATCTGTTTTTTGTAATCGTGCTTCCCCCTTTCACAAGTAAAATAGGAAGAGCTCCCTTCCTCTTCTAAAGTGGCCTCCATCTTTTCAAAAGTCTCTACAAGGGCATCTTGGTGTCCGTTTTTGGCAAACCGCAAATAAGAACATTCGCTTTTGATCCGAATGAGGAGGGGACTTTCCTTCTCGAGCCAGATTTTTTTGAGGACATTTTCTCTTTTTTGCTCAGACAAATACTCCATTTCGCCCTTAGGGGCACTCTCTTCAAGGATTTTTTGGTAAGAGCGTATATCCTTTTCGCGAACAGGAACGATCCAAAAAGCGATCAAAGAGGCACTTATAAGAAAAAGGAGGCTACAGCAGGAGGAGGTAACTACAGCTTGGCGCATAGAAGTTGCATGGTTTCATAGATCCGCTCCCACTGATCGACAAGCTTAGGCAAGGCCTCAAAAGAGAGGACAGACGCCGAATCGCTTTTTGCTTGGGCAGGGTTGGGGTGAGATTCGGCGAAAATTCCGTTGCAGCCGCTAGCAAGGGCAGCCCTTGCAAGGACGGGGATAAACTCCCTTTGTCCCCCAGATTGCCCTCCCAGTCCACCTGGGAGTTGTACCGAGTGGGTTGCATCAAACAAGACAGGGTAGCCGAGGCCTTGCATGATGGGGATCGCCCGCATGTCGCTTACCAGATTTTGGTAGCCGAATGAGGTCCCTCGATCTGTTAGCAAAATCTTCTCGTTTCCAGTCGAAACAAGCTTGTTAATAACATTTTTCATGTCCCAAGGGGCCATGAACTGCCCCTTTTTCACGTTCACAACCGCCCCTGATCTTCCAGCTGCTACCACGATGTCCGTTTGTCTGGCTAGAAAGGCAGGAATTTGGATGATATCACAGATTTTGGCAGCCTCATACGCCTCTTCAGAAGAGTGGACATCAGTTAGGACAGGGACATCGAAAGTCGTTTTGATTTTCTCTAAGATTTTGAGTCCTTGCTCGATTCCAGGCCCTCGGAAAGAGTCGATCGACGTTCTATTTGCTTTGTCGTAACTCGCTTTAAAGACAAAGGAGAGGCTCCTTTTTGCAAAAAAACGGGTTAAAAACTCAGCGCATTCCATCGCATGATCTTCACTCTCGATCACACATGGACCTGAGACAACAAGGAGGGGAGAGTCCTCGCCTACAACAAAGTCTTTGATGCTTACCTTCTTCATCCACCGAAGAGTATACTCCTTATCTCCTCCCCAGAGCAAGACTTGAAAAAAGTGAAACTGCCAACCCGAATTTTGGATTTGTTCAGTAATCCCCCGTCTCCAAGAGGAGGTTTTCCTTTCCCTTGACCAGATTTCATCTCCAAATAGGCTTTTCTTGTCTAGCAATTATTTGACTGAAATTTAAAGTACTTTTACAAAATCATGATCCTATGCTAACGTGCCCATATCAAGAAAAATTAGAAGATATGGTAGCTTTCATTTCACCCATGAATGAACGGATTCTTCACCGCTAAGTAGGGTAAAAAATACCCGTGTTAGGAAAACCTTAAAAAGGAGGTAACTATGTTTCCAGCCAAAAATGACTTTTCACACACATCCAATCCCATTTCCCCAGCTTCAATAAAAAGATGGAATTTGAAAGATAAAGCTGTGGAAATCTTCTTTCAACAAGAAGGTATTTATGCAGAAATTACTCGCTCAGGCGTACGTACACGAATTTCACAACATGCAATTACAACCGATCTCCCTAAAAAGATGCCTCTGCTTGAGAAGGTGCGGGCATATTTTGAAAACTGCTTTCCCCTTTTGACATCTTCAGCGTTCCTACACATTCACTACAAAGGGCTTTTAGGAGGAATGCAAGAGGATAATGAGGAGGTCGATGAAAAGGCTTCAACAGAAGACACAAACTCTCCTAAAAAAACATTTTCGGTTATTTTAGGTGAAAACGAAAAACAAACATTGGAATTCTCTTTTGATTCCAAGAAAGTTCCTCCTACGATGGCCCATGCCTCTGAGGACGTAGAAACTGCAGAAGAAGGTGCACAAGTCTTCCACATGCCAAATCAGTTAAATGGCGTGCCCATTTCGATAGATCATATTGAAAAAATATTTAGCATACTAAGCGATGAATCTCAGTTTTCAAAGTTAACTTCAAACGTAAATTCTAACAATTTCATTCCTCTCTATGAAATTGCCAATTTTCTTGGTTGCGAAAGCCTCTGCAATGCCCTTTCGTACGCCCTCCTGATTACCTATTCACCTAAGCATAGAGCGGAAGCGATCAGGTATCAAATGCAAAGGTCCCAACCTTCTGGAGCTTCCACTCCCGCATCCAACTCCCTTCCTTCAGAACTTGAGACTATTACTCCAGCGTCAGAACCAGTTGAAGGTTTAACACGGGAACAAGCGGTTCAGATCGATTTGATGATTTTGCGACTATTTTCCAGTAAGGCTCTCCCATCCCGTTTAATGCAGTTTTGGAACATGAAAGGTGGATCATATGCCACATCCATTGATCAGCTAGAGGAAAACTCGTTTAAAGGATTTTATTTTCTCCAATTTTGGTCTCGTTTGGGAGGGCTAGAACAAAAATGTATTGAAATAGAAAAATTGATTCGTGAGGAGGACTCCTTAAGCCTGCTCTACTGTTGCCTGAGTGATTTAAACGAACGAATACCCGAAAGTAGGGATGGTTATGGAAAACTTAAGAAAGAAAATTTTGGCGTGCAGGTGAGTGAGCACGTGAGTGAATTGATTACAAAAGTTTTAGAATTCAATAATTTAGAAAAATTCAAACTGCTGACAGAATTTCCAAGAATAAAGGCGTGTTTTTCTTTGAACATAATGGCTACGCTTAAAACAGTTCAAAATACCGATCTAGATCTTATAAAGTTCTTAGTCCAAATAGAAGCTGAAGTGCACCATGTTTCACGTCTACATGTTGCTTGTACAACATTCAATTATGAAGTGATTATTTCGTGCCTAGAAAAGAGTTGGAATGACTTATTTCAACATGCTGATAGGCGCAAGTTTATTATTACCCAATCCCACATACCAAATATCCATTACACCCCACTTGATCTTCTGGAGGATGGGGGAGAGTTTGTTTTACTATCTCGCATAATTGAGCATATTCTCAAAAAAGCTGACGCAACAGTGGCTAATAAATTACTAGATTGGGCCATTTTATCCCGTCCTTTGCGCCATCATACAAGTCTTAGTCGTGAAAGTAGATTTGATATTCCCACCATTATACAACTTATTCAAGGGGGAGCAGATGTGAATTTTACATCTCCAGATCATCATAACTTGCTGCACTATGCTGCTCTCTATGGGAACGAGAAGGGGTGCCAATTTTTGATTGATAAAAAAATAAATATCAATTTGCAAACAATAAAAGAAAAAAAGACTCCACTTCACTATGCGGTTGGCAACCTTAGAATCGCGGCTATGTTAGTGGAAGCAGGAGCCGATCCCAGAACCGTGGATAGCGACGGTTTTTCTCCTTACCATTTAGCTTGTGAAGAAGTACGCACATACCTAGAAAATAGAATGATGAAAGAGAATTGTACAGCCCAGTAAAGATACCTAAACCCAAAAAGGCAGAGCAATTTTACCAAGAAAGGTTTACCTTTCAGTAAAGGTGCTTTGTTGCTCAATCCCCGAGAGAGAAAGTGTTATCTAGTTGGTAACCGTCTAAACAACCCATCCTAGAAAACGCGTGTGTGTGATTTGGGGCGCCAACGAGCCGTTGCGAGCGATAGCGAGCTTCGGCGAGGGGTTCCCCCCGCGCAAATTCCGGCCGAGGCGTTAGCCGAGTGCCGGTGCGGCGGGCCTTCTTCTATTGAACCCAGAAAACTAATTCTGCGGCAGCAATTCCTGCTCTGTTTCCGAGATTGATGCTCAGTTATTTACATAGAGAAAAAAACGCTCCTCAAAATCCAAAACAGCCTCAGAAGTGCTTTTGAGCAGGGAGTGCGCATTTTTGTTCGTTCGCTTTAAAGATGGTAAATGGAATTTTATTTGGGTGTAACCCAAATCAGTTAAAAACCCAAGATTCTGGTCTTCAGACACAAGCATATCAGGCTCTTGCATGCCCCCTACTGGGAAATAACGAGAACAGAAGACTCAAAGGACACAAAGATCCAACACAAAGGCATGAAGAATCCGGCCTGACCCGAAGGGTCTTTGCTCTCTCCTTAAGGAAAACTCCTCTTACGAGGAGGAGGTCGGATTTAAGGAATCCTTTGTGCCTTTGGATATGCCGGGTGTAAAACACTGTTAACCTACTTAGTTGAGAGGTACTAAGAATGGATTTTTCACGTTCAGCATGTAGTTGCGCTTAGGCATGTGATGGTGACTAATCGCTAAGAAACTTTGCGGTCAGTAATGGCGAATGGAGAGATCCTCCAGGACGACGAAAGAGCGAGCCCTAGCACAAGCGAACCCGTTTCGGCCTTCGTTACACTAATCTCGAGCGGCCAAGCTTCCAAGGATGCCGAAGCCTGCCACGATGGATTGCCAAACGTGATACTTATATGGCCCATCGGCTCGACGGGGTGATTGGGGGGAGCTGCGCTCTGAAAGGATAACAGCCACGTCCCGGGAGATCTTCGTAGGTGGAAGTCTTGGTAATATCCGAGACGACCAACCTTGTATGGGAATCAATAACTATACAGGGGCTTACGAAGAAGTCTGAGCGGCCCATAGTAGCGGAAAAGCGGGGTAACGCCTGCGTCCCGTCAAGGGGCCGTACTTTAGTCACGTTACCAACAATGTAAGGAGAACCGCTTGGGATAACCCACTACGGTAGATAATAAACTCTTTATGGCGATGGAAACTAGGCCGAAAAGCCAAGCGGATGGT
>JAAKFR010000051.1 GCA_011064985.1 Chlamydiota bacterium | reverse complement strand
ACCAAGCGGTGGTCTTGCCAACCTTAAGCCTTCTTTTAAGAGTGTAGGCTCGAGCTGTTGCCCACATAGATATCCACTCAGAGAAAACGGTCGCCACATTTTTGCCGAGCACGACCTAGAAACCGTCCAAAAGATCTGCCGTTTCCTCGGAGAAACCGAAATCAAAGAAAACCTCCTCATCTCTCCCATCCAAATCCAATACCCCGAAAACAACCACGCTTACCCGGCAACAGCCCCATATTGCAGCTGGTATAGGAATGGGGGCGCATATGGGCTTCTCCCATGGCCTCGGGAATCGGGTTATTATGTTCCTTATCGGTGGAGGAGCTCTAGACACTTTTGCCATTATCCTCCTTGCTTCCTCTCGCCAGAAGGCCCATATTCCATTACGGGGTGATAATTAAGCTTTATTTAACAGAATTTTCTATTCCATTTCTTTGATGATTGACCTATTTCCTACCAATTCGGTAGAAATCAGTAGGAAATCGGGAGGTGTCGTGCTAAAATGAGGGAATGTCTACCAATTCGGTAGAAATCAGTAGGAAATCGGGAGGTGTCGTGCTAAAATGAGGGAATGTCTACCAATTCGGTAGAAATCAGTAGGAATGTAGGAAGTGAAAAAACCGCGGACCCCTCCCTCCTTATCCACGATCCAGGTGGAGCCAGATCGCATGCTGGTTATTTTGGAAGCGGCAGAGCGATTTGACCAAGAGTATCCTTATCTCCACTGGGATGCCTTGGTATATAAAGAGATGCCCCCTGGGATCACTCCCCAAGAGATATGGTTTGGATTGAAGATCTTACGAAAGGGAAGGAGGAAAGAAGTTCCTCTTTCCGATTCATCTCAGGTTCCCTTTTGTTTCTCTCTTACCGATTCGATGGTTCCTGCTTTGCATGAGATCGATCTGAAAAAAGGGAAAGGGGGGAATCTTCTCTACCCAAAAGAGTTTCTTGTAGATTCCCTCATGAATGAAGCGATCACCTCGAGCCAATTGGAGGGGGCCTCAACGAGTCGCAAGGTGGCTGATGACATGCTCCGGACAGGTCGCTTACCTCGTGATCGTGATGAGCAGATGATCTTCAATAACTACCATACGATGGAAAAGATCCTCTCTCTTAAGGGTCATCCGTTGGATAAGGGGATTATTCTGGAACTGCAAAAGCTCATAACAGAGGGGACTTTAGATGACTCTTCTGGGGCAGGCCGATTGAGGAGAGAAAAGGAGAGGGTCGTCGTGGAGGATCGGATCACTCACGAAGAGCTGCATGTTCCTCCCCCAGCAAATGAGCTAGCAGATCGTCTCCAAGCTTTGTGTGATTTTGCAAATGGAAAAACTCCCTCATATTTTCTCCATCCGGTCATAAGAGCGATCATCGTCCATTTTTGGTTGAGTTACGACCACCCCTTTGTAGATGGGAATGGGAGGACAGCAAGAGCTCTTTTCTACTGGACCCTCTTACAGAATGGCTATGACTATTTTGAGTATTTCTCTATCTCAGAAATCTTGTTAGGGGCTCCTGCAAAATATGCAAAAGCTTTTCTGTATACCGAAACAGATGAGAATGATCTGACCTATTTCCTCCTTCATCAGCTTGAGGTAATTGAGAGATCTAGCCAGAAATTTACCGAGTCTATCGAAACCAGGGGACGGGAGTTAGAGGAATTCGAAAAGAGCCATCCGCTTCTAAATGACCTCAACTTTCGGCAAATCGAACTGCTGCGCTATACTGCCAAACACCCCGAAACCCCCTTCACCATCCAATCCCACAAAAACACCCACCTAATCGCTTATGACACGGCGAGGCAAGACCTTCTCGAACTAGAACGTAAAGGCCTTTTGCGGAGGAGGAAGCGGGGGAATGCGTTCATCTTTTTTAGACCTCGGTAATCTCTAATCCCACCTTAGGGGTGGGAGCTTGTTTTCATCAGGGGTTTGTTGCTGGGTTTTGAGAAGGAGGAGAAGGTGGCAACAACATCGGCGACATGTGACGACAGGGTTCTCATGGCTCGCTTTGCAAACAGGACATGTCCATATGTCTTCCTCAATCAAGATAGTAGACGAGTTCTTCGAGATGCTCAGTGGCTCCATCTTCTCCTTCTTTAGCTTGGTTGTAGGTTCTTTGAAGCTCCCCACGGTCTTCTCGATCGAGATTGCCACTCCCTAGGAGGTTTTCTACCCTTTTTTCGAGTTCTGAGGAGAGAGAAATTTCTTCAATTTTCCCATCAAGCAAGGTGGGTTCGAAGGAGATGTCCTCCTCCTCTTGCATCCGGACCATGGAAAGATCGGCTAGATTTGCGTGGACAGTTCGTTCTTTTTTGCGGCGATGGATCTCTTTTTCTACCTTTTTCTGCGTCCCCAAATCTTCCACAGAAGCTCGCAGAAGACCGCTTTTGTCCAGGGTAAATTTTATAAGAACTTCAGTATTTTCTGTCTCCTCTAGGTTCTCTAGTGAGAATTTTCCCAGGAGGGTATTTGCAGAAGGGTTGGAAAATTCCCCCTGGAATACCTCAATTTCTACACGGTTTGCATCTGCGGCCATTTTATAAAAAACATGAGAGGCGACCATAGGGAGGGGAGTGTTTCGATGGATGAGAATATGATTCCGATACTCATAATATTCACTAAAGACCCCTACACCAAGGCTATGGGGTGTGATATCAACCATTTTAGATCCAAGCGTTTGACCTGTCATATTGGCAGCTTCAATAGCCGTTCCTTCTACGACTGCAGTAGATGGGTCAATCCATGCTTGGGGGACAACACCTAGATGCTCCTCAAGCATCTGGGTAACAAGTGGGGTATGTGTCGCTCCACCAACAAAGATGACATGATCAATGTCATCTTTCGTACATGAGGCCTCTTTCAATGCCTGGTTGACGCTCTGAAGTGTCTTCTCCAAATGGAGGGTGATCATGTGTTCAAATTCGGGTCGGGTCAGAGTCTCTTGCAGATGCAAGGCAACACCGTCGGAGTCGTGAGCAACCGCCTCCTCCATAATCTCAGCGCGTAGCTCTGTGGAAAGTCGGATTTTGGCTTTTTCTGCGGCTCGCTTCAGCCGGATGCGTCCTATAGCATCGGAAATTAAGGTGTTGTGTTTTTCGGCAAACTTCTCTTCTAGCCACTTGACGATGAGTTCATCGAAGTCGGCGCCTCCCAGGTGGGTATCTCCACAACTGGCTCGTACTTCCATCACCTCACTTGCGAGGTCCACAATGGAAACATCAAACGTACCACCCCCTAAATCATAGACTAAATAGAGTCCTCTTCTGGATTGAGAGAGAGCATAACTCAGAGCAGCACTAGTGGGCTCATTTAGAAGACGCAGCACCTCAAAGCCTGCCAATTCTCCCGCCTCTTGGGTAGCTTGTCTTTGTTGTTCATTGAAGAATGCGGGAACTGAGATCACAACCTTTTTTACTTCTACTCCCGAAATCTGTTCTGCGGCTTGCTTGAGCCGTTTCAAAATCAGACTAGAGAGCATCTGAGGGGTGAAAGACTCTCCGTTGAAGACGACTACTTCTTCATTTCCCATCTTCCTTTTGATGTGGTAGATAGTTTGCTCTGGCGAGAGAAGAGATTGGTTGACAGCTGGTTGTCCAACGAGAATTTCTCTCCTTCCGTTGGTTGAAAGAACAGAGGGGACAAGATAGCTCCCATCAATTTTGCAGATAAATGGCTTTCCGTTTTGGATGAAGGCAATCGACGAATTTGTGGTGCCAAGATCGATTCCGAATACAGTTTCTCCGTTTGTCATGTAGGCTCCTTGCTTTTTTTGTAAACGGCCACATCGGCCGGACGAATCACGAGTTGGTTGTTTCGATACCCAGAGCGGATCAGTTCTGCGATGGTCCCCGCTTCTCCACCTGAACGTGTTTCAATTGCCCTGTGGAGAGTAGCTGTGAAGGAATCTCCTGTTTCAGGAGCAATAAGCTCGATCCCTTGATCGGCTAAAATCGAATGACTCTTGTTTAAGAGAAGTTGTAGGGCATCTTGGAGGGATGTTAAGAGACTTTGGGCAAGAGTTTCCCATGTTTTGTGAGTTAAGAAGGCCGAAAGGGGGGAGTGGGGGAGGGTTTTCTGTAGGGTTTCGATAGTAGAGGTGGCTTGGGTTGTGATGTTTTGTAAACTATCAGCAAATGAGGTAAAAACTTCTTCATGCGAACTTTGAGGGAGAGATGTGGTCCATGTCGAGAGAGTATCTTGCAGTAGATCATGGATCGAGTCGGGGAGTTCGGAGAGGGCATTTCCGTAAGATCGGAGCTCTTTATTTTGCCGACGCACTTCACTGGCGAGTTTTTCATAGGCTAGTAGAATCTCATAAGGGGAGGGAACTTCAGCTTGTTCATAGGCCTCTTGTACCTCTTCAGGCCAACTTGCAATTTGAAGGAAATCATATTCCATCTTCGACACCTAATTCCCAGTTGTTCAAAAAAGCGAGCTCTTTGGCTAACGCTTCTCTTTCATCTTCTGTTGTTTCCGGTCTTTGCTGCCCCTCCTTTTGAGGAGTGGAAGCAAGCAGGTGGCCAAGAGCGATATATCGCTGAATAGAGCGTCCCTCTTCATGACGAATTGCGTTGTAGGCTTCGCTGAGGGTGGGAGAGGTTTGTCCTTCAGCAACCTTTTTGTGAAAGGCCTCTCGTATCTCCTTCTCAGTGGCCTCTCCGGAAAGGCCTAACTCTCTATAGGGATCAGTTTCAAGATTCATTGACACCTCAGATTATAAAATATTCTTAAAAAGCTCATCTAAAATATCAGGTTTAAAGGGAGGGATAGGATATTCAATGTGCTCTATCTCTTTTAGGGTCCTTTGGTACTCTTCGCTTTTCTTGTCCAACGTTTTTAGGTACATCTTCCAGTAGGCTAGAGCTTTTTCTATCATCCCTAGTTCTTCATGGCATTTTGCTTGGTCGGCAAGAACATGGTGATCTTGAGGAAAAGTTCTTTTCCAGACTTTCCAGAAAACTATTTCGACCTTGGAGATGGACCTTCTTTTGTAAAAAAACCTTTTTCTTGCAGTGTCTAGCAAGCCTTTTGGGTCGGTGGATTTTTCGATGATTTTAGTAATATAGCGTTCTTTTTTTTCTCCGAGATAGTGAAAAATGGTGTCACTCAAGCATAGAGTAAGAAATCTCTGATCCGCATATGAGTGAAGACCTATTTGCTCTACAGTAGGTAGTAAAACACTCGAAATGCATCCTTGTTCCCAGGACCTTTCAAGTCGAAACATGTCCCAAACGGGTGGTGGTAGTCTCTTTTCAATGATGGTATCGGCAAAAGGAGTGGTGGGCAAAAGAGAGCCCACAAGGTAAAGGTCGTATGGGTTTTGGAGGCTCCTTTCGAGATTTACAAGCTCTCTAGAAATTTCTTTGTGAGACTTTAGGGTATGAAGACAAGTGATTATGTACTGTTTCATCATTTCCCCTTCCAAGAGGGGATTGAGCATAAGAAGTTGGGCGTAGGTCTGTCGTAGAAGACCTGGGTAGAAAGATTGATGTTTTAGGTACCTTATTTTGAAGTGAAGGTATCCTTCTTGATTTTGATAGTGAGGGTCCAGCAGTCTAAACAACTTCTTCAGCTCTTGATAAGAAGGCAAATACGATTCATGGAAGTAAGATCCAAGGATGAGAGTTTGCCTAAAGTAAAAGAGAAAGATTTCTAGATCAAGTTCCCAAGAGAAGAGCTTAGATAGAGAGGTCAACGGGGAGACTTCTACTTGTTTGTTCTGTATAAGTACAAAAAGCTTGGCTGCAACAAAAATGTGGTCTTCTCCATGTAATGCATTCGTTTCGAGAAATTTGAGCCCTTCGCCTCTCTTTGAAAACTCACTATAGAGCTTCTGAAAGAGAGAGTTTGCTTCCTTTAAAGATAGGGCTTTATGGCAGATACTCAGCATTCTTTTGTTTATGTCGACAGAGAGCTCTTTGTTGTAAGAAGCAGCCTTTTTCCATAAGGAGATCGCTTGGGAATACTCTTCTTTTGCCAAGGCAAGGTCTCCCCTACGAAAAAAAAGCCACCCTTCCACAACTTTGGAACGCTTCTTTTGACTCATTTTCAGAAGAGTGGATTCTTCTTTTGTGTTGAGAATTCTCTCGATTAGGTCTCTCTCTTCATCTTGTTCTGCTTGCGTGATTTGGTGTAGATGGGGAAAGCGATTGCTGATAAATGGCTTAATCGATTTGAGCAAAACAGAAGATTCCTCTCTCTTCCCTTGGAGAAGAAGAGCAATGCCCCTCCCAATTTTGGCTTGGGGAGGCTCCGGATCTTCTGCTTCAGAAAAAAGGGTGATGGCTTTCTCTAGATCATTTTTGATAATCGCGAGCCACCCTTCCGCAATTTTTTTGTATTCCGGATGTCGCCGCATCCTCAAAAGAGCCTCCTTTGCGGAAGAGGATAAGGAAAGCTCAGCCAAAAAAGCGTCGGGATGATTAGGACCCTGTGAAAAAAGCAGGAGGGTCTCCTCCGCCTCTAGGCGGGCTAGAGCAAGAGCATGCGGATCATCAGCTCTCGTGACAGCCTGGAGGGATTTTATATCTCCTTTTCTCCATAGTTTGCGTATTTCGAGTTGCTGACACTTTTTCAACCCCTTCTCAGCAGCATGTGCATTTAGCTCAGCAGCTCTCTCAAAAAAACGCCTCGCAACATTTTGATTTCCTAAAGAGAGCTGTTCCTCAGCTTTTCTTAAGAATTTCTCAAGGCGATTTGTCTCTTTAAGGTCCATAGGCTACCCTTTTTCGAGCCAGTATTCGAAGTGTGTATATTTATCGCAATAAGTTTTAGGATTTTTGCGTGTCTACTTTAAGGATTTCTTTAAGTCTTCGTGTTCAAATGCGGAAGCCATCCGGTCGATGGCTTGTTTTTTGATCTTCAACTTAGCTGCTTCTACACGCCATAAGGCCGTAGTTCTTCCGACTTCACGTAGGATGCTTTTTGCTTTTTGTGGTGAGAGGTCAAAATACTCTGCTACGTCGAGGGCAAGGTCAATCGAGGCAGTTGGGTCGACAAGATCGATTGCAGTCGATAACACTCGTGGTTTGATGTCTGTCGGGGTGGGGTTCAAATCGTAGGCAGGAGATAGTCGCCACCCTGCTATGCCGGTGTATAGAAACGCATGATTTCTGAGATGGTCATCTACATTAGAAATCAGAACCGTAAAAATCATGCGTCTCCAGAGCGCTTCCAAATCCTCTTTAGGAGATGAGCTCATCCGTCGAATTGCGTCGGCTATCTCAAGATAGCTATGCATCTCATCGTCTCGTGCTCCAAGAGCACTCATAGCAGAAAGAAAAGGTATGCGTATTTCCTTTTTTCGGTCGAATCTCCTAGATAAAAGGATCTTTTCTCTCCCAGCTGATTCGATGCGCCAGGTGGGAACCTGAATCTCTGCTTTCGCAGCAAGAGTAAGAGCTACCGCTTCCCAAAGGCAGGCATCTATCTCATCATCTTTTCTAGGGAATTTCGCGATTGCTAGATGGCCATCTTTTTCTAATACTGAGGCTTTCGGCCTTGCCCCTCCAAGTGGGGAGCCTGGAGCGAGCAAAAGACGTAAATCCTCTTCGGTATCTGCTTCTTGTAACACATGATTTGCAGCGGTCAGTAATTTTCCAACAGCAATGAGGGGTGGGATGTGGCCTCTCTCATATGTCGTTAAAAAGGGGGCATTTTCCTCTAGCTTAAAGCGGAGAGCTCCCTGTCTCCCGAAATCATTGACCCGGAGTAGGTAATCGATTTCTCTCAAGGATCTTGCCGTCCTGCGTTCCTGTATGGCAAGTTTTCTTTCAGACCGTCTCATAAGCAATCTTCCCCAACGGTCTGGGGCCGAATCATCTATCGCCCCGAAAAGAGGCTTCTCATGAGATGCATGAAAAGCACCCTTGGTCAATTCTAAAGCTGGATCAAGAGAGAACCTTTGGGGATGTTGCAGCCAGTCCCGATCATATTCGAAAGACATGCTTTCACGCCCCTTCCTATAACGTCCCCACAGGCGACCTACTTTGATCGGCACTCCCTCAAGTTCTATATAGACTAAAATTGCCTCTTCCAATCAAGCTTCTCCTTTCTCTTTAGGAATACGGATCCGCTTGGGAAGGCTTTCTGTCTCTAATTCAAGACCTAATGTATCGAGTCCTGGATCAGAAAGCTCCGCTAGCCTGTCGATCATGCCCAACACAAACAAGATCTTGGCGTAAGCTCCTATCGAGACTCCTTCCTCACCTTTTTCTATTTTGCTTAAAGTTCCTCGGCTGATTCCGGCTCTTTCAGCAGCAAGTGCTACAGGGATCCTGCGTCGACGCCTAGCGTCCCGTAGATCTGCCCCAAGTTTTTTTAAGGCTCTTTTTACAGGTAGGGGTGTTCTGGTAACGTTCATGATCATTGCCCTTATTCAACTTATTGTATATTATTAGAGACGTTAAATCAAGGTTTGGCTTCCTTGATCTAAAAATTTATATCCCATATCATTCTAAGGGTTTAGAATTCGGAGTGGCCGGGGAAGCGAGGGAAGGGGATGACGTCGCGGATGTTGTCCATGCCGGTGGCAAATTGGACGAGCCGCTCGAAGCCGGCCCCAAAGCCTGAATGGGGGACAGAGCCATATTTCCGGAGCTCTAAGTACCACCAGTACTCTTTGGGGTCGAGGCCAACCTTTTGCATCTTCTCGTGGAGAACATCGAACCTCTCTTCCCGTTGGCTCCCACCGATGATCTCGCCAACATCGGGGACAAGGACATCCATGGCAGCAACTGTCTTCCCATCGTCGTTGTCACGCATGTAAAACGCTTTGATATTGGCTGGATAGTCGGAGACGATGACTGGTTTCTTGAAGTGCTCCTCGCACAAGAACCGTTCGTGCTCCGATTGGAGATCGACCCCCCAATGGATGGGGAATTCAAATGTTTTTCCCGACTTTTCGAGGATTTCGACGGCGTCGGTGTAGGAGATCTTGGCAAACTCGTTCTCCACAATGTTCTGGAGGCGGCCTAAGGCCCCTTTTTTGATGAATTTGTCGAAAAGGAGCATGTCTTCTTCACATGTTTCGAGAACGGTACGGAAAATTGCCTTGAGGTAGGCCTCTGCCAGTTCTCGGTCATCAGCTAGATCGGCAAAGGCCATTTCGGGCTCGATCATCCAAAATTCGGCGAGGTGGCGGGAGGTGTGGGAGTTCTCGGCCCGAAAGGTAGGGCCAAAGGTGTAGACATCAGAGAGGGCTGAGGCGTAGATCTCCCCGCTGAGCTGCCCTGAGACGGTGAGGTAGGCTGGCTTTCCAAAAAAGTCTTGGGAATGGTCGATCTCCCCCCGTTCATTGCGGGGAGGATTCTCCTTGTCGAGGGTGGTGACTTGGAACATCTGTCCTGCCCCTTCACAATCAGAGCTTGTGATGATCGGGGAGTGGAGGTAGTAGAAACCCCGCTCTTGGAAGAACTGGTGAGAGGCATAGGCGAGGGTGTTGCGCACCCGCATTACGGCTCCAAGCGTATTGGTACGGGGGCGGAGGTGGGCGATTGAGCGGAGAAATTCAAATGAGTGGCGTTTTTTCTGCAGCGGGTAGTCCGTCGGATCACAGAGTCCGATCACTTCGATCGAAGAGGCGTGGATCTCGACACTTTGCTTAGTTCCCGGGCTTTCCACAACTTTTCCCTGGACAGCGACGGAGGATCCTGTAGTTAGGGATTCAAGAAGAGAGTCATATTCAGGATGTCCAGCATCAAGGATGACCTGCATATTCGAGAGGGTTGATCCGTCGTTGACTTCGACAAAGGCGAAGGTTTTCTGGTTCCGGACTGTTCGGGTCCACCCTTTGAGGGTGACGTTTTGTCCGATGAGTTCGGGAGATTCTTTGATTTTTCGGATTTTAGTACGCATCAGGTCTGCCTTGCTCCTCTTGCGAATTCTCGCAACATCCAGATCTCTTTATCCCAAAGGGGAGGCCCACCCGGGGTTTCCAAGTATTTGGGGATCTCTCTTGTGAGATCAGAGGTCATGAGGTATTTAAAACTCTCGATTCCAATTTCCCCTTCTCCTAAAGGGGCATGCCTGTCGCGGCGTGAACCAAATTCTTTCATCGAGTCGTTTAAGTGGAAGGCGTAGAGGTACTCTAAACCGATCAATCTGTCAAATTCCATCAACGTTTTGTGCCACGCTTGGGGAGTGCGGATGTCATATCCGGCAGCGAAGATGTGGCAGGTATCGATACAAACTCCAACGGGGAGGCGGTCTTTGGTCCGTTCGATGATGTAGGCGAGCTCTTCAAAGGTGTATCCGATCGAGGAGCCCTGCCCAGCTGTCGTCTCGAGCAAAAGGCGGGTTTCGCCGTCAACAAGGAGGTCTTCAACCGTGAGCATCCCCTCCACAATCCAGTTGAGGCAGGTTTCTCGGCTCTCATCGAGGGCTGCACCTGGATGAAAATTCATGTAGGAGATCCCAAGATCACAACACCGTTCCACCTCTTCTCGGAAGCCCTTTTGGCTCTTTTTCCGATTCTCTTCTTTCGGAGAGCCGAGGTTGACCAGATACCCCCCATGACTCATGATCTCCCGCAAGCCTGTTTCAACTAATGTTTTTTTGAATCGTTCGATCCCCTCTTCAGTCAGAGGCTTCCCTTGCCACTGTTTCTGGTTGGCCGTGAAGAGTTGTACAGTGGTAGCGCCGATCGACTGCCCCTCGAGAAGAGCGTTGTGAGCCCCTCCGGCAGCCGATGTGTGGGCTCCGATTAAGAGATCTTCTGCAGGAGTCCGTTTTTCCATTGATTTCCTTTGCGTATGTTAATGGGGAAATTCTACAATAACTGCGATGAGGATTCAAGATACTTCCCAGACGATCACCCGCTCGTTTTCCCGCTTTTTTTCCGGGACTCTCATCAGCAGGGTGACAGGGATGGCTCGGGAGGTGGCGATGGCTGCCGTCTTCGGTACTCACCCATCCGTGGCTGCCTTTTGGATGGCCTACCGGTTTGCCTATCTTTTCCGTAGAATCCTAGGAGAAGGGGCCCTTCACGTCGCTTTTGTCCCCCACTTCGAGTCTCTTAGAAAAGAAGACCCTAAAAAAGGGGCCCGCTTTTTCTACGATCTGCTCATCGGCCTCTCTTCCCTTCTCCTTCTCCTTACTCTGACAATCGAAGGGGCTTTAGGAGGAGTTCTTCTCTTTGGCCACCCCTCGGCCGCTACGCAAGAGGTTCTTCGTCTCACGATGCTCCTTCTCCCAGCTCTGATCTTCCTCTCTCTTTATGCTCTCAATACCTCTTTGCTCAATTGCGAGGGGTCGTTTTTCCTCCCAAGTGTCGCCCCTGCCATCCTCAATATCGCCTGGCTCACCGCCCTCTTTTTCCTATGGAAGTCTCCTCCTCAAATCGCCATGGAGCGGCTAGCCCAAATCCTCGTTTTTGCCTTTCTCTTCCAATGGGCCTTTACTTTGCCCAAAGTCTTCTCTTTTCTTTCCAAAGAGCTCCAAAGGGAGAAGCAAAAAAGATTTGCCGCAAAGGAAATGATTTCCCTCCTCCGCCCTTTTCTCCTGATCATCCTAGGTGTTGTGGCGACCCAGCTCAACACCGCGCTTGATAGCCTATTTGCAAGAGCCGCTTCCTCTGAGGGGCCTGCCTACCTCTGGTATGCGATGCGGATCCACCAACTCCCCTTGGCCCTCTTTGGAGTGGGGATGGCAGGGGCCTTGCTCCCTCCGATCACCCGCGCTCTCCAAAACCGAGACCAAGCCCGTTTCCGCGAATTTCTCCAGCTTGCGGTCCGTAAAAGCATCACCCTGATGCTCCCCATGACGATCGGGATGTTTGCTCTCGGCTACTCGGGGCTCTCCCTCCTCTACGCCCACGGAGCCTTCACAGACCACGCCCTTGTCCAAACGGCCCATTGCCTTTGGGCTTACGGGGTTGCTCTTCTTCCCATGAGCGGGATCCTCATCTTAGCCGCTGCCTTCTTCGCCCAGAAAAAGTATCTCCTCCCCACTCTCCTTACCCTCTCCACCCTCCTTTGCAACACGACTCTCAACGCTCTTTTCGTCTATCTCCTATCTCTTGGCCCCATCAGCATCGCTCTTGCAACCTCGTTCAGCGCAACTCTTCATTTCTTCGCCCTCGCCTATTTCCTCCAAAAGACCCACAAGTTTTCCCTCTTCCCCCCTCTCACCTTCTCTCTCAAAATCCTCGTGGCCTCCCTCCTCGCCCTCCTCCTCACCCTCACCTTAAGCCACTTCGCCTTCCCTATCCTCATCCCACGCACCCTCCCTCTCCAGCTACTCCGCTTTACATCTGAGACCGCCACCTACTTCCTTGCCCTCTTCGGGGTTGCTGCCCTCTTCAAGCTTCCCGACCTCTCACCTCGTAGATTGTTGTCAGCAAAATAAGAGACGCAAAGGCGAGAGAGGAAAAAAGGAGGATTGTTAACTCATTTTTTGCAGTTGGGGCACGTAAATGTCCAAGGTAATTTGGAATAAGCCCAAAGAAGGTCATGAAGATAGAGCAAGCTTGTTTCGTAATTGAGATGGGCTCGGGCGAATGAGACGCTATTTTTCGCAACTTGACAAGCATATTCCTGGTGATCATGAAGATAGACGAGCTTTTCAATTAAATCACTAAGGTCCTCTTTAACAGAAATATAGTGCTGGTCGGGTTCTAGGGCTCCATAATACCACTGGATGTTTTTTGAAACGGGTTTAAGTACAGTTGAGCCGCTAAATAGCCGCCAACCAGAGTCCGAATAGGAGGCCGTATTTCCATCAATCCACATTTGGTATTTGTATTTGAGGATTTCCTCATAGGGAAGACGTTTTTTCCGGTACTGTTCGACATGAGAGGGGATGCAGAAGCTGAATCCTGCGTCAACCCACTGCGGATATTCTTGAGATAGCTGGCACAATTTCACACGACTCTTCTCGTGCATGTTTTGTGGAGTGATTTCCCCTTGAACTCCCGATCCCCTCCAAATCAAACACTCTTTTCGCTCTTCCCATGGAGGAAGGAAATCCTCTATTTCTGGGTTGTGGTTGTCAAGTATCCGGTATCGTTTTGTGAGTATTTCGAAATCGGGAAATAAAATTCCACGATTTCCCTCAGGTTTTGCCATGGCCCATAGAGGAGATTGAGTGGGAATGTTTTTCGACGAATCATGTAACGTGAGGTAGAAGGTAACATCAGGCAGTGAGAACCAGGTAGCAAGATCAGCAAGTCCGTTATAAATGGCCCAATAACGTTCGCAAACAGGATTATGGAGAATGTAATCACAAGCAAGAAGGGTCACTCGATTCTTTCGGATTACACATTTGCAAAGCAGGTGAGATTGTTGATTCTCTTGAAAAACACGAGCCATACATTTCTTGCAGTAGGGAGTATTTTCAAACGAAGCTAAATCGGAAGCAATTTGTCTCTCCATCCAATCGGGAGACGCCCCTAAATATGCCTGCACATAGAGAAAAAATACAATGAAACACACCTTTTTCATTAGGCACCTCCCAATCAGACAGGAGCTTATACGAAGAAAGCGTTAGAAGACCATCCAAAGTTTCATGTGAGGAAAGGCGAGAGAGGAAAAAAACAGAGTTTGGCGCCGTTTAGATTTTTTCTTGAAGGAAAAAATGGGTAAAGATTATATCTTTATTTTCTGTTAACGTTTTCTAACAAGGAGGAAGACAATGAACAAAAACGTAGCTTTGCTTTGTATGGTATTGCACTACTTGTAAAAAGCATGTTCCGTACCCAATCAAAGAGTGTCCTCGATGTGGAAGACCAAATCCCAAAGATCATGGATAAGACTAGCATTTTTGCTTATCCTTTTCCCTTTTTCTCTAAAGGCTGCTCCTGATACAGAAACTCTCTACAACAACATGACAGTCCGTGAGAGTTTTTATCTAAGAGAGTTTTTTCGCATTGCGATAAGTGAGGAGCATTTTGGATATACCCTCTTTTTTGATAAGCCGATGTCCACTATGGGGTTTTTCTTGCGGTGTCCAAGTAAAGAGATGTCAAATGCATATCAAAACAAATTATTAAAAAAGGGGTGGAAGGTCTGGAAAAAATATGAAACATCATTTCCTCATAGTCGTTTTCTTCTCTTTGAGGAAGAGGAGAGTTTTTTCGATAAGGAGAACAAGCATACGATTAAGGTCTGTAACCTCTACCTGATTCATAAAAAAGAGTTCCTCTCCCAGATTGTCGCAAATTGGGATTTATTTAGTGATCGATTAGGTTCGGAGTTTTCTCCTAGAACCTTGTTAGAACAGATCGAATCAACAAAATGTCTTCTAGTTCATCTAAATTACGATGAGACTCTCCTAGGAATTTTGCTTGGGTTTGGAAGAGAGGCTGCTCTCATTTTTGACTTACATGAGAAGGGGGAGTCGCACACTCCTTTAAATAGGTTGGTTTCAACAGATTCTTTTGTTGGAAAAGTAGAACCTGTGGTCTTTATGGGTAATGAAAATTCTCTAGCAACTCAAGAAATTTTGAAAAAATACGACGAACAAAGAAAAGCCTTAGAAAAGATCCTCCAACAAAAAGATCTTCTCAAACTCACCCTCAAAGCCCTCAGTCAACCTACAGAATAGGATCCACCTCCGGTGTATGGAGGTGAATGTCTGTATAAAATATTTAACGCAAAGACACAAAAGAGGGCTCCGTTAGGGAAAACTAGGAAATAGGAGTGGGTTCAGGGAATGAGAGATGAATAGGGCGTACCATGGACTACAGAGCGCTTTTTGGGATTTTTGTTCCAGTTGGACGATCGCGAGCGAACATAGTGTTGTTTTGCACAGGGAGCGAGCGATCGTTCAAGCACTCTTTGCAAAAGAGTGCGTAACGTTAGCGAAAAGCATCCAAAAGTCTCCCCCAAAACCTGATAACCAACTAATTCTAGGTCTGGTGGGAGAGGAATTCGCAGACAATGGGCACGTTGACCGGGAGGGGGAGTTGACCTTCGATTTGATCGAGCTCTGGAAGAGCAATCAATTTCCCTTTGAAGTTGTCCTTGTCGAGCTCCAGATAGTCTGGGACAGCCTGGGCAGCAACTTCAAGAGACTCCACAATCGCCTTCACCTTACGAGACTTCTCTCGGATCGAGATCTCCATTCCAGGGCGCACGAGAAAAGAGCGTCTGTCGACTTTTTTCCCGTTCACGAGGATATGGCCGTGAGAGACGAGCTGCTGGGCACTGAAGATCGTGCGCGAAAAGCGGAGGCGGTAGACGATGTTATCGAGGCGGCACTCGAGCTTCTGCATGAAGTGTTGGGCAGTATTCCCTTTCTCATGAGAGGCTTTTTTGAAGGTGTTGACGATTTGCTTTTCCATAAGCATCCCATAGCAGGCTTTGAGCTTCTGCTTCTCGTCGAGCTGGAGACCGAAGTCGGATTTTTTCCGTCTTCTAGCCCCATGCTGTCCTGGGGGATTGGGTTTGCGAAGTAGCGGATTGCGTGCTCTTCCGAAAAGGTTTGCTCCAAAGCGACGTGCGATCCGATTTTTAGGGCCTCTATAGCGTGCCATGCTTTCTCCTGCATAATAGAATACAACTAAGAGGGAGGATGATAAGAAACTGGGAATTTTCATACAACGGAATTCTTCTCCTACGTATAATTCGGCAGATC
>JAAKFR010000050.1 GCA_011064985.1 Chlamydiota bacterium | reverse complement strand
TTCCGGCGGGGATTTGCAACTTGATGACTTTGACTATTTTCTTCACCATGGAGAGACTTCCTCTAATACTCGATTACGGACAAAAATACAACCGCTAACAAATGATGGCCATTATAGACACTCCCCCCATTTCTGAAAACCCCTTTTTTCGTGGGGCACCCATTCCATCCACCTCCACCTACTTTAAGCCACTAGTCTTTGGCAGCTTCCTAACCACGAAGGATGCGGAAGAGAACATTTTTTGCTGCCTTCCAACATTCCTATTGTAACTAAACTCTTTCAAAGACCATCTTCAGTATATTTTTTCAACCACAGAGGACTTAAGAGAGCACGGAGGAGCAAAATCCCATTCTCAGTGCTCTCTGTGCTCTCTGTGCTCTCTGTGGTAAAATTTATCTTGGGGTCAGGATTAGTCTTCGGGGCCGGCCTCTTCGACTTGCCAGAATTCGAGGTCATCAACTTGAGTATCACGCCCAAAAATTAAAACAAGAACGCTGACACGTCCTTTTTCTTGATTTACCTCAGTGATAGAGCCGACGAAGTTAACGAAGACACCATCGTTGATCTTAACACGGTCTCCAACTTGGAACTTGTGCTTTTGGGTCACACCCGCTTTCTTATCTTCCAAGTCAGATAGAATTTCTTGAACCTCTTCATCACTTAAGAAGGTAGGCTTCTCCCCACCCAAAAAGTCGATTACACCATTGGCCCCCTTGACATATTGCCAAGTCTCGTCTGTGAGCTGCATTTTGACAAGAACATAACCCGGCCAGATCCTTTTTTCAGTGATTCGATGTTCGCCTTGCTTTACTTCCATAACATTTTCTGTTGGAAGGAGGATCTCGTCGATCAAATCGAGAACTCCGCTTGATTCTCGAAACTCCTCCAACGCTTTTTTCACTTTTTTTTCTTGAGCGGTAAAAACCTGTACAACGTACCACTTATGCATGAGCTTCCAACACTTATCCTATGAAAAATTTAAGAACGATATCAATACCAGAGAGAACTGCTCGTATGACTAGATCAATAAAGTAGACAAACATACCAAAAACAAAAATCCCTGCTAAGACGATCTTAGTGGTATTTTTCAGTTCTTCTTTGCTCGTCCAATCGACTTTTTTCAGCTCTTGCTTTACCTCGCCGAAAAAGTAGAGAAATTTCCGTTTATCGACTTTCTTCGGTGTCGCCTTAGCCTGCCCGCTTTTCTCATCCATTTTCTCTACAGCCCTGGTATTTGTACGCGTCACTTTGTCAACCCTGTAAAATATAACGAGTGCGGAGGGGATCGAACCCCCGACCTGCGGCTTTGGAGACCGCTGCTCTACCAGCTGAGCTACACACCCAATCTCTACTTCTTATCAGATGATAGAAAATAGAGAAAACTTATGAAGATTGTTCTCCTCACAAGTTTTCAGACTTCTTGTTACTCAATGATTTTTGAGATCGTTCCGGCACCGATAGTTCTTCCACCTTCACGAATCGCAAAACGCATCCCTTCTTCCATCGCAATAGGTACGATCAATTCGGCAGTAACTTCAATGTTATCACCTGGCATAACCATCTCAGTCCCTTCAGGAAGAGTAATGCTTCCTGTAACATCTGTAGTACGGAAGTAAAATTGTGGTCGATACCCTGTAAAGAAGGGCTTGTGTCTTCCCCCTTCATCTTTTGTCAAAACGTATACTTGACCTTTAAATTTCTTGTGCGGTGTAACTGAGTTAGGAGCGCAAAGAACCATTCCACGTTCAATTGCATTCTTATCGATTCCACGTAAGAGAATCCCAACGTTCTCACCAGCTCGCGCTTCGTCCAGAATCTTATTGAACATTTCAAGGCCAGTAGCCACTGTTTCTCGAGTATCGGTAATCCCGACGATCTGGAGCTTATCGTTGAGCTTAACAACCCCCCGTTCGACACGACCAGTAGCTACAGTTCCTCGCCCTGGGATGGAGAAGATATCCTCAATCGGCATCAAGAATGGCTTATCAACTTCACGAATTGGCGTAGGGATTTTCTCATCAACTGCCTTCATGAGCTCCATAATACTTTCTACATACTTGGGATCACCTTCAAGAGCTTTCAAAGCAGACCCTTTGATGATTGGACAGTCAGTATACCCTTTTGCTTCCAAGTGCTCTGTGACTTCCATCTCTACGAGATCGATGAGCTCTTGGTCACTCTCTCCGATCATGTCGACCTTGTTGAGGAACACAACGATGTTTGGTACACCTACTTGGTGAGCAAGGAGAATGTGCTCTTTTGTTTGTGGCATCGCTCCGTCTGTTGCCGCTACGACAAGAATCGCTCCGTCCATTTGAGCGGCACCTGTAATCATGTTTTTCACGTAGTCGGCGTGTCCAGGACAGTCGACGTGGGCATAGTGACGGCCTTCTGTCTCATATTCCACGTGGCTAGAATTGATCGTAATCCCACGCTGCTTCTCTTCAGGAGTATTGTCGATAGAGCTGTAGTCGCGGAATTTAGCTCCCCCTCTCTCTGCTAAAGCTTTTGTGATCGCAGCGGTGAGAGTTGTTTTTCCATGGTCGACGTGACCGATGGTTCCGATGTTAACGTGAGGTTTATTCCTCTGGAAATTTTCCTTTGCCATCTTTTGAAATCCTCATTTTTAGGTTTTTAGGTTTTTTATGTTCTTTTTCTGCCCAGAATAGGAATCGAACCTACGACCGCTTACTTACCATGCAAGTGCTCTACCTCTGAGCTATCTGGGCCCAGCTTGGCTCCACAAACAAGAACAATATAGATGGTGCCGAGTCTAAGGGATGAATCGAAAATAAATCAACGGATTTATCAAGTTACCTGTGACGGTAGACGATGCGAGCTTTGGAGAGATCATAAGGAGACATTTCTACTGAAACCCGATCACCGGCTAATACGCGAATATTTCGCATCCTCATCTTTCCTGATAAATGGGCATTTACGGTCATCCCATTTTCAAGTACAACCCGAAAATTCATGTTGGGAAGTAACTCTTCTACCTTCCCTTCAACTTTGATTACATCTTCTTTGCCCATGCTTTCTCCAAAATAGTGGTCTATTCATACCGAAATCCCAATTTCCCGTCAAGATGATAGTGCAAAACTCAAGTTAAGGTGGACTTTTGACTGCTTAGCTTTTGAGATAAATGAGTTTTTTACCTGTGCGGTTTTAAATTTTTATTCGTCTTTAAAGAATTCTTCTCTTTAAAGTATAATACTTTACCTATGTGCATTAACTCCGGATATCAATCTTTTTCTAGAGGCTTTGATTCTGCTTTTGATCAAGTTGGCGGCGCTGCCTCCTATCTGGGAATTGCTGGACACCGGGTCTGTTCTGGTATCTATTCTGTTGCTGCCCCGGTAGGAAGGGGATGCAAATCAGCTGCTTTAAAGACGGCTCGTTTCGTTAAAGAGAACAAGTACAAGTTGCTCGCTTCCATTGTTGCGTGGGGAGTCATTGTGGGATGTACTGGATTTCTCTATGGATTCCAAGCCGTTTCGCTCCCCCTCTCGATTGGAATCGGCTCTGGAATTCTGTTTGGAGGCCTTTTTGGTTTGCTTACGGTAAAAGTTTTGGACCCTCAACAAGAGTACAATGGAAAAAATACTTTGTGGGATCTGATCAATAAGGGAGTTCGTTGGCTCGACCAAAATGGAACCAAGCAGATTGTCCTTGCTGTGGCAGTTACCGTCCTTCTCGCCTCATCAGTTGTTTTCCCCCATGCCCTTGGAGCGGTCTTTGGTCTCGTCATTGGAAACCATATCATCACCAAAATCGGTTTTGGCCTTCCCCTTGGAGCTGACCCTTCAGAGATTCGAGATGCTCTTCATCAACGATTGATTATTGTTGAAAATGAGATGAAGCAAATAAGAGCGATAATCAATACCCTCCCCAAAAGTGAGAAAGCTGAGTCTGATCTGGAGGAGGAGAAAACAGATCAGCAAAAGTTCAAAGAGCTCTCTCAACAACTCCAGATTCTCCAACAAACAATCGAAGAACTCCAAAAGAAAACTGAGGAGAATTGAGATGAATCTGGAAAAAAGAGAAGAAATCCAAGCTTCATTCCAAGCATGTGAAACTACCGAATCGATCTACCAAACCATCATGGAATGGGGGAAAAAACTCCCCCCTTTTCCAGAAGAAGAAAAGCGAGAGGAAAATCTCGTCTCTGGCTGCCAAAGTCTTCTCTATCTTCACACTGAAATGAGAGAAGGAAAAGTCTACTTTTCTGCGACAACCGATGCTCTCATCTCAGCAGGTTTAGCGGCCCTTCTGATCACATTCTATAACGGGGTGTCTCCCGAGACACTTCTTACCACTCCCCCCAGTTTCCTCGAAGAGTGGAATATCCCAGCCTCTCTTACTCCCGGAAGAGCCAATGGCCTAGCCAGCCTCTTCCAGAAGATGCAGCGAGACTCGCTAAAGTTCCTCACCAGCAGATAACTTCGGGTACGTTTGCTGATGGACCCTAGCAGAGGGAGGCAACGACTCCAAATTTCCCGAGAACTTCGATAGTAAAAACAAATAGAGCATATAGGATGACGAAGATAATCAAAGGCTTTCCCCCTGGTATCCTATACTCTGAAGTGAGCTTATCTCGGTAACGCCCCATCCATAGCATGAGAGCTGGAAAAAGGCCGTTTAAGATCGAATCCCCAATTCCTCCGGTCGTGTCAAGCGCTCTAAGAAATACTCTTTCCATCGTAAGGGCAAAAAAGAGGGTGGGAACCGCAACAAGAATCCCCAAAGTAACTCCTCCCCATCGCTCTTTTTTGATTTTGAGACCATCAGCTAAAAAATCGAACAGCCCAAGGGCGATCCCTAAAAAGGAGGTAACAAGGGCAAAAAAGGCAAAAAAATCGGCAACTGCCCCCAGCCACGGACTCCCAACTGCTACCCCCAGAAATTCTGAGACCGGCTTCCCTTTTTCCAGTGCTACAGCTAAACCATACTCTCCATCGAGAGGAACTGCACCAAGTACGAGTGCTTCCCAAATGGCATAGACAACCAGGGCTAAAGTGGTTCCCAGAATAATCGAGAGCCTAAGAGCTTTGGCATCTTGTTTTAGGTAGATCGTCAAACTTGGAACGATTGTCTGGAAGCTAAAGATCGTAAGTAAGAGCGGGACTGCCATCAGAGTATTACCAAAGCAGCCCCGGGTGAGGTTTTCCCATTTAATATGAGAGGTTCCTGTTGCAATGAGGAGAAAATAGGAGAGAATCAATCCAATCATGAAGAGGGTATTGACCCTTCCGACAACGACATTTCCTAAATAGATAATTGTTCCAAAAACAAGAGCAAATAGACACGTAGCGAGCGGCGTTGAGATCGCATAACCAAAAATCTGTGAGACGCCCGATGAGAAAAGCTCCCCTCCCCCGGCAGTATACGCAACCAAGGAGGCATATCCGATAAAAAGGTAGAGAATCCAGGCAATCCCTTTCCCAATGGGACCTAGAAACCGGGAGGCCATGGTGATGATGTGGGCATCTTTTTCCATCCAGAGGTTGACCTCCACAAGAAAAAGAGCTGTAGTCGTCATGAAGGCCCAACCGATGACTATCATAAAAAGAGAGGGGAAAAAACCGGCCACTCCAGTTGCGATGGGGAGAGCTAACATCCCTCCTCCTATACAGGTTCCGCAGACGAGAAATATCGCCCCTAGTACACTTCCTTTGCCCTTCATATGAATTCTTTAACTTTAGAAAAATAAGGACAAGCGTAGAAAATTTTCGGTATTAACGCAAGTTGCCCCCTCCACAATAAATAGAGCTTTCCACAGGGAGTAGAATAAAACGTGATTAAGATTTTATTTATCACCAGTAGAGTAGAGAGAGTGTGCAGGTTAGTAATAGAAGTGAAAACCTACTGTAAGCCCTTGAGCCCAGTAGTAGGTATCCCGGAATTTGAACGAGGGATTCAAAAGAGGGACATCTTCACAAATACGGAGAATAACCTCCTCGTCAGCCAGAATGATATTATTCCAGTAGTAGAGTGTGTACCCTGCAGTGGCTGCAATCCAATCACAGATCCAATACTGGAAGCGAGCTTCTCCCATCGGAGCTACAGCGAACTTATTTTTTACCAGTTTTCTCGATTCACAAGGGATACAGCTTCCATCAGCGCTCTCTTTGTTCACAAATTGGATCCGCTCAATCAGTAAGGTATCGGTATCATCTCTAGCTTTTCGACACATATTCCCTGCCGCTACTTTTCCAACCAAGGTCAGATCCCAACATTTCCCATGGAAACCACCATGTAAGCCAATCATTCCCGCATAAAAGTCATTGTCAACGATAAACCGATCTTCCAGAAAAAACGTATTAGATATGAAAGGAATAGGCTGAATTTCAGGATCAAAGGAAATCTCTGAGCGAAGTCTTACGGTATCATTGATTTCCGTGTAGAAAAAACCCCAAAGTACATCGAGATGGAAAGGGAAACATTCTATAAGAGAGTGGCGCAGGTAGACATCACCTCCCCAAAGAGAGCTTTTGACGTCATAGCGGATGTCGAACTTTTCTATGAAAAATCCGTCCAATTCAAATGGATCTATACAACCTCGAGCAGAGGCTTCCCAGTCGGCAAGCCCAAAAATGCCGACTCCAACTCCAATCCCTGGGCAGAGCCAGAGTCCAAAATCGACTCTCGCTCCCGCGCTTGGACACCGTTCAAAGTTGACCCCTTTGAAAAGGACAATATCTTCTTCTTGCTCTTCAACTACCTCAATGATAACGGATGGAACCTCGTGTTCATTTCTCCATAGGAGGAGAAAATCGATATCCCCCCACCATCCATTACAACGGGTGTAACAGTTTGCAGATAAGGTCATAGGCAATAGAAGGAGAAAGAGAAAGACGTATACTTTTTTCATATATTCCTCAAATCAAACAGATTATATTTTCTTCAGTCCCGCCAGTGATTTCTACCGAACGATCTTGGTGAATCAACAAGTTATACTCTAAACGAACTCCAAACTCTCCAGGAAGATAGATTCCCGGCTCTACGGAAAAACACATCCCAGGAAGAATTTTTCGATGATCGGAAGTCTCCAGATTGTCGAGATGCGCTCCCCCTCCATGGACACTCGTATCGATGTTGTGGCCGGTCCTATGGGTAAAAAATTCCCCATACCCTTTCTCTTTAATGACTTTTCGACAGACGTCGTCGACCTCAGAACCACGTAGCTTTGTCTTTTTTGCCATACGATCTCGAATCAAATCGATCGCAGCCTTCTGGGCTGTTTTCACAATAGTAAAAATCTCTTCTTGCCGCGGCGTAGGTTCGGATGAAGCCACGGCTACTCGAGTGATATCGGCATAGACCCCGCAAGGAAGTGCTTTCTTACACCAAAGATCGAGGAGAATATAGTCACCTTGGCGGATCTCACTCGTCGTTGTTTTCCTCGCCATGTAGTGGGGAAGGGCTGTATGCTCATTTACAGAACAACTCGGCCCCTCCTCGGTGATACAATTTTGCGCAGTAAACTCACTTAAGACGAACTTTTGGACTTCATACTCAGTGATCGGCTTCTCCTGACGAAGTCGATCACTGATCAGTTCGAAAGCCCGCTCGGCAGTTCTTTCCACAACTGCAGCTGCTTCAAGATGTGTGGCGATCTGCTCAGGGCTCAAGATACTCGTAAACATCTGCAGAAGATCGGCGGAGCTTCCAACTGACACCTCACAGTCTCGGATCACCTCCATCGTCCCTGCATCCACAGTGGACACGTACGGGTTGCTGTTGCGAGGCGAGTATTCCATAAGGATCTTTCTTGCCTCTTTAAGCATCTTTTTGAGATGATGCTCCAAATCAAGCCAAGAGAGATAGATAATAGCTCTACCTGGAAGAGAGTCGAGACTATTTGCTTCTATTTTGTGGAGGATCTTAACCGGGTCCCCTTCTTTGGGAATCCAATAAAAAAACTGTCTTGTCAATACCATATGAGGAGGAATCTCTAGAAGCTCTCTGACAAATGGATTTGACCCATGATTGTCATAGAGAAGCCACCCATCGACTTTCTGCTCTTTGAGGAACTGCTGGATCTGTTCAATCTTTTCCCACACATCCCTCTCTATACCTAGATCTCCATATTTTTCCTAGCTGGGACGTTGAAAAACTCAAGTTGAGGGGTTTTCAACAGCCTCAGGAGTGGGTGATCTGGATGAGGCAGGAGGCGGCGATGAGGCGGAGAACTTGGGAAGGTTCAGCAAAGCGATCTACAAGAAAAGGGATACACTCTCGATCCCCCATTCGGCTCAAAGATTCGAGAATCTTGATTTGCAAAGGACGATCGGCATTCGGATAGGCCTCTAGAAGAACGGGAAGGGCACTTTTCTCTCTGCCCCAAGAAGCGAGAATCAAAGCGGCTTCACACCGGACTCGTGCTTTGGGGTCATCGAGCAGAGTTCGGATGATCTCGATCACCGACTCATCTCCTTCCCCAAGAAGAGTCTCAGCAGCAATCCCCGTAAGTCCCCACTTTCCCTCTTTGACAAACTCTTCTATCGCATCCTTTGCTCCTGGATGCTCAAGAATGGCTAAAAGGGAGAGAATCTCTAGGCGAGCTGCTTGGTTGGCAGCTTCTGGATAATTCGGAATCAAAGGGTTGTGAGTGAGCGTGCTTTTTTGCAAAGAACGGAATTCTCCGCCCTCAGCAAACATCCATTTCTCTTTATGATCATGTAAAAAAGAGTAGAGAAAAGAGGTGGTGGAAGCACACTCTACCCTCTGACCAAGAAGGGCTAAGCTAAGATTGGCTTTTACATAAGGGTCTTCTGATTTAGCGAGGAACTCTTTTGCAAGGGAGATCCCGTAGGGGCCAGCTGCAGCTACAGCCCCTGCAGCTCTAGAGCGCACCTTCTCTCTCCGATCTCCCAACCAGCGGACCATTCCTCTCTCTCTTTCCTCTCCATCGAAAAGAAGAGCTACAAAACTTGCCGTAATGCCGACACTAGGATCGGAAGAGTGAAGAGCTAATTCCTCTACTCTCTTAAGAATCTTGGAATCAGACAGGCGGAGAATTCCCAATGTCCGCAAAACAGTTACTTGGACTACGCTTTGTGAATCATAAAGAAATTGGTAGAGAAGGTTTTCCTCCTCTTGAATTTCGCAGTGGCGAATCACACCACAAGCAAGCTGCCGGAGGCCTGCCCGTCTGCTTCTAGCTAGGCGAGCCAATTCCTCTGAAGAGAGGGTATCTTCCATCTTGAGGATCGCCTCTATTGCCGCAGCTCGCTCTCTTGCTCCTGTCTTGGAGTGGCCCACTAATTTGATCAAATCGGGAAGAAGAGAGGTCTCCCTAAGATTTCCGATGGCTTTGATGACAAGAAGCCGAACCTCGAGGATTTTTTCACTGTGAAAAGAACGGATCAACTCCTCCCGTAATGGTTGGTCTCCATAAAGAGAAGAGAGCTGGACCGCAATGGATCGAATGTGAGCGTTTGAATGGGAAACCCCCTCTCTCAGGAAAGGGAGGGCTCGAATATCCTGAGTCAAAGCAGCTCCAAGAAGAGCGACAAGCTGAGTCTGCGTCCCCGTCTCTTCCTTCCCCCTTCGAAGAATCCCCCACCCCATCTCTTCTAACAGGTCCCTCTCATACGCCTTATCGGGGAAAAGAGCAGCATAGTCTCTCCAAGCCACTAGCATCCTATCCTCGAGCCCTGCAGCTGCTAAACTTTTAATCAGCGCGGTGTGCACCATGATCTCTCCAGGGCACAATCCAACGGCTACTTCTCCCTCCTCTACCCCTCTCAAAGGATCCCCCACAAGAAGGTGGGCTTCAATGCGGCGACAAACCTCCTCCGTCGATCCCCATAGGGAGAGACCAAAGAGGAGAAAAATGACTAGAAGAAACCTACGCATAGGCAGCTTTGATGAGGGGAAGGACCTTTTTGAATAGGGGAGAGCGAGCATCTTCTACAAGCTCATAAAGAACCGTCTCGGAGCTACTAACACGTGCTCCAAGGTCTCTGAGCTCTCCAAGAGCCGTAGAAAAATCATAAAGAGAGCGGCTCGTAATCGCATCATTGAGGACAATCACCTCTTTCCCTTTCGCAATGAGATCTTTCGCCGTTTGGTAGATACAGATGTGCGCCTCGGCCCCTACAAGGATCCATCTCTTTGCCGGGTTTGTCATGACCTCTTTTTCGATCATCGGCTCTCTCATCCCTGAGAAGGTCGTCTTTGAGAGGATCTTCTGCTCCGAACTGAAAAGTTCTTTAAGAGGTTCTACAGTCCCCCCAAGTCCTTCTGGATACTGTTCTGAAGCAAGTACCGAAATTTCAAGAGCTTTCGCACACTTTAGGAAAAAACAGATTCTCTCAAGCACTTCGTGTTTACGGTCAAGAGAGGGGAAGAGGTTCTCTTGAAAGTCTACAATCCAGAGGGCTGGCAGATCTTCCATCTAACCCATCGCTCCTAAAGGTCTTCCTCCAAGAAGATGGAAGTGGAGATGGGCAATTGTCTGCCCTGCATTTGGCCCATTATTTACGAGGAGGCGATACCCCCCCTTTTCGTCCAGTTCCTTCTCGCTCGCGATTTTTTGGGCAACCCGAAAGATCTCCCCTAATAGGAGAAAATCCCCCTCTTGAAGAGCTCCGATATTTGGAATCGGTTTTTTGGGGATGAGGAGTAGATGGACAGGAGCCTTTGGGTATTTATCTTCGATTACTAAAATATTCTCGTCTTCATACACTTTTTGTGCAGGAAGCTCCCCCTCAATGATTTTCTCAAAGATGGTTTTTGTCATAAGGTATTCCTTGGGTTTTTAAAATAAATTGAAGCGCTTTTAACGCATCTTCTCTTTTCTCCCAAACAGAGGTAAAGCGCCCCTTATGGCAAAATACCGCACCTGGGATATTGGAGACTTTTTGGAGATCTTCTTCCAACAAACCCGCCCACTCCAGGGGAAGAGGGAGACGCACCTCCATTCTTCGAGGAAAGGTAGGCGGGATTCCTCGCAATTTCCATTGGGTTTTAGAGGGCATAATCACAAAAAGGGCTGGGTGGCTCTCTCCACCCAGAGCAAAGAAATTTTCCAACCAAGGGATCGCCCGATCAAACAGGAGACAAACTTGGTGCCTTTCCATCGCCTCTTCTACCTCTTTACGACTAGATACGTTATATAGATGGCGCTGGCACATCCTCTGGCACTGCCCTAGTGCAAAGATAAAAGCCTCCCGGAATGCCTTTTCTTGCTCCTCAGGAGCGGCATCGTATTGAGGAGGATTGAAATTTGCTATCACATGGGAAAAGGTACACACTCCGGGAATTTGAGGACTCCGCCCATTGTCGTGGTCATCGACTCCTTGGATAAGAGAGTGGTAAAAAAAGCGGTACTCCTCTTCTTGGATGATCTTTTCTGCAAGAAGGTACTTGAGGATCATACCGGCGCTACTCAGCTCCCCTAGATAGGAGACTTGGTGGTGATCGAATTGTTTTTTCTCAGAATTGTATAGCCCACCGACATCACAGACAAATTCACACTTCTCAAGAAGAGCTGGATCGCGAGTGCGGATGATTCTCTCCCGATCGACACAGCCAAAAGCAACAAGAAGTGCGCATGCCGTCACCTCATCTGCATGAAAATGGCCATCATGAATCCCGACACTTTTCTCGATTTTCACTGGAGCAAACCCTCATTTTGGAGAAGCCATTGTAGAGAACCTCAACCCCAATGTCTACAGAAAAACCCACACAACAAAATCTCCCTTCGTGTTCTCGCGAAGAGCTGGATTATAACCTAGTTGACGTTTATTTTCTTGTTGAGGAGGATTGGGTCTATGACAAGTTATCTCTACCCTGGGCACTACGACCTGGTTACTCCCGATGGGTATATTGAAAAAATTGAGAAAGATGGGAAAGGGAAGGCGACAGCTGAAGTCACGATCTCAAAGATCTCCCCTGCTTTCATCGGATATGAGCTCGATGCTAAACAAATCTACTTCAATTTCAAAAGCGTCCTTGCACAACTTGGCCTCAATGCAGTAAATGAAGAGGTCCATTTCGATAGACTCCACCACCGGGCTCACGTTCGGATTTTCCTCTCCTCAATCGGACCACTCGCAGAGAAGATGTTGGAGTATCTGACTCCAGGGGCCTATATCGGCAAGCTTTTTGCTGCTGATGAAAGACGTCGGGTGAGAGATCCTAACTATCTCGACCGAATGTTTGGTCGATCAGATCGTGAGGGGCGCCCTCTCCTCTCACTTGGAGGGATGCAAGGAAGTGAGCTGCTCACCATCGAGCAGATCGAAGGGAGAATCGTCGCTTTTCTCACCTTGCAAGAGGGAGTGGTGGAATATACCCCAAGTATTTGGGGATTCCTTCCCACCCTGGGTTTGGCTCTCCACCAAAAAATGCCTACTCGTGACCTTCTCCGCCTCCACCAAAAGTGGAAGCCGTTTGCCCCTAAGGAATGTAAAGTTGATGAAATTTTGCTCGTCAGCTCCATGCCTCTCCATATTCGAACGGTCTTCGCCCGTGTTGTTGACACTCTACTACCTGCCGGCTTCAACCACACATCTGCAAACGTCTTGCAACCTGATACATTTGCTTCAGGAGATATCTATGAGCTGTATGGGCAGTCGAATAAGGAACTCTACGACATCCCCCTCGAATTTTTTACTTTAGAACCCCATCGGGAGCACGTTTTTTTTGCCGACCGTGACCAATTACAAGAGTGTTTAGAAGATTCAAAAGCGATTTTCCAAACCTTCCAAACTGCCCCAGAACCCAAAGAGAAGCGGGCGGCCATCTTTCTTGTCAAAGGGAGCCAAATGCTCCGCTTGAAAAGTGATGATTGGATTGTCCGCTCCCCCTCATTGCAACCCTTTCCAGGAATCAGCCACAAGATCCGACAATCGCTTATGGTCGATCGTTATATCGATCAGCAACCGTGCTACCCCTTCTTAAAAGCAATCGTAGATGGACTTATCACGAGTCAAGGAGTCCTCTTTACCCGCTACTTCCCCTCCCCACTCATGAAACGAATGCTCCTATCTGATCATGTCCAAACGAACTTGATGCGACTCTATTTCCAAGTCCCCTCACGCTCAGAAGGGAACTATTTCTCCCAAGAGGACAGAGCCCTTCTCAACGACTTGTTTACGTTTGGCATTCCTGTCTACTGGGCTGATGAGACAAGTGGGCAGATCCTCCAATATATCCAAAGAACGGGGAAAATCTCGGGGATGTTTGTCCCGATCGATAGGATCGATAGGTTTGTAAAAGCAACATTTTTTGGTGTCTATGGGTCTAATTTGATGGAGGGGAATTTCGGAGAGGAGCTCAAGAAGCTCCTTGCAGGAATACTTGAGATGCGCACCTCGGTAGATCACCCCCTTCTCAATCAAAATACCCCTCTTGCCTTGGTAACGGGAGGCGGCCCCGGGGCTATGGAGATGGGGAACCGGATGGCCCAAGAACTCGACATCCTCTCCTGCGCCAACATTGTCGATTTTGAGCCCCGCCCCGACATGGTCGTCAATGAGCAGCGGCAGAACCCGTACGTCGAAGCAAAAATGACCTACCGCCTCGACCAACTCATCGAAAGGCAAGCCGAGTTTTACCTCGATTTTCCCATTTTCGTGATGGGAGGAATCGGAACTGACTTCGAGTATGCTCTAGAAGAGCTCCGTCACAAAGTTGGCTCCCGCCCCCATGGCCCCATCCTCCTCTTTGGCTCTCCCGACTATTGGAGAGAAAAAATCACAAGCCGGTTCCAACGCAACCTCAACTCTGGGACGATCAAAGGGTCTGAGTGGCTCAGCAATAGCTTCTTTTGCATCCAAAATGCTGTGCAAGGCCTCAAAATATACCGAGATTTCTTCGAAGGAAAACTCCCCATTGGCAAACAAGCCCCGATCTTCCAAGAGGGCTTTGTCACCGTCTCCCCAACACACTCCACTCCTGACTAAAAACATGAGAACCTTTACGAAGATCTTTTGGAGATTTTCGTTCTAGTTGGACGATCGGGAGCGTAGACAGTATAGATTGATAGTGATTTCTCATCGTGGAGTTTGCAAATTGTAATCACATCTGAGAACCAACCCGATCGATTTGCTCAATGTCATGATTTTTCGTATCGGCCCATCAGTTCTGCTTGAGCTAGGATATGCCCTTGCATGGCATCGAGAACCTCTTGTTTTGTTTCCCCCTCGGGGAATCCCAGCTTGGTATCCAACGCATAGAGATGGAAAAAATACCGGTGCTCCCGATCTGGTGGGCAGGGACCTTCATAACAATTGTTCCCAGAGGTATTTTTTCCTAACGTCCCTAACTTGTCTCCCTCTTCGACTCTTGTCGTGGAAGAAGGGATATCATATACCACCCAATGGTCCCACATCTGCTCTTTGCGGACAAACGTAGGAACATCTGGGTCATCCAAAAGCAGTACAAGGCTTTTGGCATCAGCTGGTACACCCGAAATTTCTAGAGGAGGGCTTACGCCCTCCCCCTGACACGTATACTTCCGGGGGATCGACTCCCCTTCTTCAAATGCTCTACTCGTCAACTTCATATCTACTCACCCAAATTTCTTATGCCCTCTTGGGCGCATTCTCTTCTATTCCCCGTTTTTTTGATAGAATGATTATTTATGCCTTTGTGCTTCAATTCTCCATTACAAACGCAAGTTGCTAGCTAAGCACATATCCTAAGTTTCACAAAATCAATTGGGTGTAACCCAAATCAGTTAAAAAACCCAAGATTCTGGTTTTCAGACACAAGCATACCAGGCTCTTGCATGCCCCCTACCGGGAAATAACGAGAACGGAAGGCCACAAAGGACACAAAGACTCCACATTAGAGTAGAGGGGGGCGGGCTTAAACACCCGCCTCTACTCTAATGTTGAAGCTTTGTGTCTTGTTAGTAAAAAGTTTGCGTATTCATTGTTCTCTGGATGAGTAAGAACACCACCTACTTTGTGCCTGAGGATGGGAACTTGGACCTTTAACCGATTTGGGTTACGCCCAATTCAATCACTGTGGTTAGCTTTATTTTTTGTTGAGTTTGCGGAAAAAATGCGAAAAATCGTGAATAAAAAAAAGGATTTTTATAGAATTTCCGCCGTTCTCTTATCAGAAGGAAATTCATGGATAGTAGTCCAGATGGTAGTTCGCTTATTTTGTATCAAACAGAAGACGGACAGACCCAAGTAGAGGTTCGTCTTCTAGATGAGACGGTTTGGCTGACACAAGCTCAAATGGCTGAGCTATTTAGTAAAGACAAGAGGACGATCTCCGAACACCTACAAAATATCTTTAAGGAAGGGGAACTATCTGAAAAAGCAGTTGTCCGGAAATTCCGGACAACTGCAGCAGATGGAAAAAATTATGAAACACTCCACTATAACCTCGATGTCATTATCTCAACCGGCTATCGCGTTAGATCTCACAGAGGTACCCAATTCCGCATTTGGGCAACGACTAGGCTAAAGGAATTTCTAATTAAAGGTTTTTTTACGAGTGGCTACTCCCAGAGAGATTCTTTCGCATGCAGGTAAAATAAGTCATAATGTACCGCCCCCTATTTTTTGGACACAAATTTAGCTTAAATAATTTCTTTCCTTCCGTCTTTCAATCTTAATTTTCCTTGAGTTCTCATACCCATCTGCTTATCCTGATGGCACCGAAGAAA
>JAAKFR010000005.1 GCA_011064985.1 Chlamydiota bacterium | reverse complement strand
CTTAGGTCCTTTACAACCCAGTCAATTGGGTAAAATTCTGGATAGAGATGCGCAATATTTAAGGATTAATTTCCTTTCAAGGATGATCAAAACGGGAGAATTGGTCTATCGGTACCCGGACGAACGAGCGCATCCTCAGCAAGCATATAAAACACCTAATGAAGGTGGAGAATGAGGGCTATTTTATTGGCACGAGTGTCCTCTCGGGAACAGCAGGAAGGTATGTCAATTCCAGCTCAAGAACGGCGGCTTCGTGAGTATGCTGAGCGAAAAGGGCTCGTAGTAGATCCCACAAGTCTTCGCTATTACGGAATCGTCGACTAAAGGTACCCGGAAGGAGTTCCAGAAGATTTTGGATTTAATCCGCAGGTCTCGAGAACCCGTTGCCCTTGTTGCCGATACTATCGATAGAGTTCAGCGCAGTTTTAAAGAATCTGTCGTTCTGGAGGACTTTCGGAAAGAGGGAAAGGTCGAGATCCACCTCATCCGCGAGGGACTTGTACTCAACCTCAAGTCGAATAGCTCTGATATTTTGAGATGGGACATGGGCGTGATGTTTGCCCGGTCCTAAGTGTTGCAGTTGAGTGACAGTATCAAGCGGTCTATGGAAATCCGATTGCATTATCAGTCCTGACTTCACCTCTTACACCAACGCCTTCTTCTAGGGAAGATCCTCTACGTCTCCAAATGGAAAAATCTTTCAAACATATTATAATAAAATAAAATTAAACTTCTTGTTAAAATTATGTATATTTTTTGAATAAATACGAAGAGTTATCAGCCAAAATATTATGGTAGCTCAGACCCCTTCGTAAAGGTACACATAGATGTTGAGAGGGAGCACAAGCTCACTTTCCCTGTGTTTTATGATAAATCTCATGAATTTATTAAAAATAAACAATTTTAATGTATAATACTGTCAGTTAATTTTTTAAGGCCGTATGTTTAGAGTTGTCGGAGATTGGATTAGTAGTGTGCAAAGTAAGAAAGAGAGCTCCTTCTTGCAAAAAGAGGGGGAGAAGATTTCTGCCGCTTTGAAGGTAATGAAAGCTCTCTCTTCTCTCCCCTTAACCCTTGAAAAGGGGGGTGAAGAGCTTCTTCTTACCTGGGGTAAAGAGTTAAGAAAACTCGACTGGCACCAATTTGCCCTGATGCACGACGCCTCGATTATCCATAGAACCAAGTATGAAGGGGGGGAACTCACCGCCACACTGCAGGCTTGGCACCATGTATTTTCCCAATGGAGGGAGGGAGATGTCGGGTTGCTTGCGAAGAGACTCTCTAAACAACAGATAGAACACGTTATCAAGAAACTCGAGCAGGTATATCAATTCTATCAGCTTCGCCCAGAGAAGGTTAGAGAGTCCCTCTCTTATGAAAAGTGTGAAAAATACGCAGAAGCATTCCTGAAAGGGATTCGAGAGGAGCTCAAGAAGGGGTCGCCCATCTATCTCCCTCTTGGATATCGACACGGTTTAGGGAGTTATGGACATGTGATCATGACCAAAATCGTCCCTACAAAAAATGGGGTTTTAGTCTACTTGCTCAACCAAGGGTCTGGTTCAACTCTGCACCCTCCCATTACCTTTACCACAACCCAGGAGAGGATCTCGTACCAATTCTACCCGATTTTTGTTTCAAATGAGGCTTTCTTTGGTGATCTAGGGCTAGCTGCTTTTGGGCAGTTGATGAGATATTTAGCAGATCCACCTTCAATAGAACTTCCGGGGTATTGGGGGACTGATATTTACGACATTTTCCTCACCCTGGGAGAGGTCCAACTCGATGCTAAGGAGGAGTGGGAAAAGCGAACGACAAATTCCAAGGAAGATATCTGGACCTGTACGGCCCAAGCAGGGAAACTGGTGATCCGAGATCTTCTCGTTGATATGGGACTGGCCCGAGTGGAAATGGATCTCGTTTTTGCAAGTGCCAGGCTACTTGATCTCATGGCAGCTTTCCACGCCTACAGAGACGATCCTCAGGAAGAGTACCGCGTGCTTCTCCGTAGTGCTGCAGAGAAATTCGGGTTGGTCTTCAAGAAGCTTGAATTCCATTTTTCCAACCAGGAAAGACTTGGTGCTGCCGCCCTTCTCCACCGTATCATGGAGGAGACAACTCCCCCTTCTTTGGAAAAAAAAGTCGTAGAGTCTCTTCCCGATCCGAAAAACATTGTCATGAGAGGGTTGCCAAACTCCTTCCCCCTTATTGAGATGAAAGAGAACAAAGAAGCTCTTCATGCCAACGAGCAGTCTGCTGGCTTGTTTGATCCTCTGCGGATCGTAAAACCAGAATTCGCAGTGGAGACAATTGAGAGGGATCTCGAAAAGTGGGTAGTGGTCATGGAAAAGCTTCCGAATGAGAAGAGGCTCGCTTACCTCTACGACTGTACGCAAGTACTTCCGATTCCAGAGTATGAAGTCGGAGATGTATGGAGTAGATTCTCTACGCAGAAAGGGACAGGAGTTATGGCACATCTCCAGACTCTCTTGTCACTTGGAATAGGAGGTCAATCGGTATCTAACTTTTCAGATTACTTTACCATGACCTATTTCTCTATCCATACGATCTATACGATTGTAGACGCTCTTGCTAGAAAGAATCCGCACGCCAAACTCGATCGCTTTTGTCCCCCCTACCAACTTTACCTAGAAGATGTGGTCTATGGAGATTTTCTCCATATCCCTTTAGCGAAACAGAATAGAAGATATGAGGCGATTAGACTCTATTTTGCCAACGTGTCACAAGGCCGCTTCCCCATCTTTCCTGTTCAGGAGCTACTTTCTGTTGAGCAGTATTTCGAGGATCTTCGCTATGGGGGAAAAAACAATTGTACCACAAACCATGCCGACTATTTGCAACAACATCGCTTAAATGGGGGAGGCTCTCACCTCGCATTGTGGGTGAATCAAGAGTGGGCCTTCTACCCTGCCGAAGTTTCCACACTCTACTATGTGGCCACCCTCTCCCACACCCTTTTGTATAGGTGGGAGCAATTCCCCAAAGAGCTTCTCTTTGAGAGTGCACTGGATGTTAGAGGGAAGCCGGCCTTGAAAATGAAACTGGGCGAATTGCGATCGAAGGAGGAACTCATTTGGGAAGATGGATTTTGTCAGATGGGAGAGAAGGTGCTGCAATCTCGTTCGGGTTGTTTCGTTCGTGAGTTCTTTTTTTCCAGAGAGATTGCAACATGGCATGTCAATGATGCTGTTGTGGTGCGTATTCCCGAAGAGCATCAGAGCGATTGGCATCTCACAGAGCCTCTTATCCGTGATCTTCTCCGTATCACACGAAAAAGAAACCTGCAGGTCTATCTCGGGGCAGAGTGGATGAAGAGTCATCCTATTTATCTTGACAACGGGAATGTCCGTTTGGTGCTTGAGCATTGTCTCTTTGCTCCTGGTTTGTTAGCAATGGCAATAGAAAACGAGCCGACCTTTCCTCTCCATCTAAGAAAGATCATTGCAGATTCTCTCGGGTTCTACCGGTCAAATCCCTCCCACTACAAAACCATCCTTTTTTTGCTACGGGTGGGGGTGTCGCTCGAGACATTTTTCTCGGAACAGGGTGGGCAAGCGGAGGCATTGTCCTTTTATGGACAAGAGCTCCAAACTCTTTCTCAAAAAATAGAAGAGGAAGAACCCAAAGAGGTAGTTCTGGCAGAACTCTTCTTCCATAAGCTCTTTCTCGACCTTCATAAGGAGAGCCATTCAAGAGAAGAGATAGAGGATCTTGTCTTTTGTTCTTTTCAGATGCAAGCCCATGTAAAACGATTTTCCTATGATGAGAAAGCCCCTTGGATTGTCGATGAAATCCCAGCTTTGTATCGAGATTTTTTGTATGCCAATCGAGAAGCATGCTCGGATCAAGAGACGATTTTGTCCGTTTGTTCTCGCATTCTTTGCCATTTTTTTAAAGAGGAAGAGGAGAATCAAAACTTTTCAGGAGAGTTTCCCTATTTCACAAATGGCAAAATCTGGATCGACCTTCTCCACCAACAGATCCATGATCCTTCAAAAGGGTTCCTAACTTTTCCTTCGGAGTTATCTCCTCACAGAATCGCCTCTCTTCTGGAGCAGCACGGAGGGGAGGGATCCATTTGGCAAAAAGATGGGGTCTATAGATCCAAGGATGGAAAAGTCCTCTTCAATTCGGACTTAAGTATCATCGAAAAAGAAATCGTATTTCGAGGCGATGCAAGATGGAGCTCTCTTTACAATTTTTCTTCAACCAAGATCGATCCTCTCGGTTGTGGATTTCTCGAGCATTGGGGCAAGCTCGACTGGATCCATTTTACTTTGCGTGAGAAAAAAGAGGGAGATCCCGACATTCTCACCTTTGAGAAGGGGGCAAAATTCCCTTTTTTGCGGATCGATTATCGGGAAGATGAGGTCGAAATGACCAAGTTGGATGAAGGAGGAGAGTCTCTTCCTATTCAACTCGTTCACATGCAAAATATTGCTAAAGAACACAAAGAGCTTCACAAAATAGCAAATCTCTTTGCGGAACCAGGGGAGGTGGTCTGCTTTGTCAACACCCAAACTGGGGTAATTGAAGAACTCAATTTCTACCTTCATGACCTCCATTTCGTTCGAAAAAAGGAGGGGCTAGCTTGTCGGCAACATCCAGGATTTTACCTTCTCACTGGACATACCCTAGAAGAATTGAATCACTACTCTGCTGTTCTTGTACTCTCCGATGGGAATGGAGAAGGGAGGGTCTTTATTCCAGGTTTCGATTTGCAAGTGAGCTCTGATCCCTTTTCTCGAGAGGTGTTTCCTAAGGTGGAAAAAAATAATACGAAGATCTTTTCCTATGAGCTTGATCCAAGAGATGGAAGTCTCCTCTCTCCCTCTTGCGCCGCAAATTTCTATCTAGCCTATCTGTTGAAAAGGCAAAGAGATTACGAAAAAGCCCTTCGGTATGCCTCGAAAGCTCTCCGGCTTCCTGAGAGCAAGAGAGAAGCGTTTTTTTGGGTAAGTTATTTTAGAGCCATCGAAGACCCCTCTCCCGCCTCTTTCGCCTTCAACCTCCAGATTCTCCTGAAGGTGATTGAACAAAGAAGCCTCCTGCAAGAGGAGGAGCTACAAGAAGCAGAGACAGTCCCGTATATGGAAAAAGAGCTGATCTCGTGGACGGTTCAGGTCTTTTCAGGGTATCTGCGGATGTTGAGTAGGGAGGATCTCAGCTCCATCCCAAGGGGCTTGCGCCTCTCGAAGGGGGAGGAGAAACTGATTCTTTTCTATCTCAAAAGAAAAAAGAAAGAGCTTCCCCAACTTCTCCAAATCCGATTGGATCTGCTCACTCGTAAAGGGGGGGAAATGACGATCTCGATTGGAGAAAGAGAGGTCTTGCTTCGACCGAAGAAATTGATGAAACTCTTCTCGATTGAGGAGCTTTCTTGCTCCCTCTCCGACTATGCTGATTCTTCTGAAGAAACTAAAGAGAGGGAAACTGACGTCTATGACCCAATCGCTCCAAATAGTATTCGGTTCGCACCAAAAGAGGTTGTAAAGAACTTTCCCAGACTCTATGAGTTGGCAAGGAAAGTTCCCCATGATAGAAAAGACCCCTTTGACTTTACTTTACTTGCTCTTCTTTCCACTCCATACTCTCAATTTGGTTGGGGAAAAGAACTTTCTCATCTCCTCTTCTATGTCCGACACCTCTCCCTTTTATTTACAGACCTTCCTCTAGATGAGGAAGTGCCCCTCGAGGGGCAGAAAGCATGTTTGCAAAAGATCATCAAAACGCTTTCCTCTTGGGCCAAAGAGAACGACTCTGCGGATATTCTTGAACAGATCACAAATTCCAAGGGGGTCTTTCCCTACACTGCAGACATTCTGATCAACTATCCAGAACCTCCACACCCCCACCCCATTCCGAGAGAGCAAAAAGAGGCTATTGATTTCTCTTCTCCCTTTACCGTAATTGGAGTCAAACTCTTCAAAAAAGAGAGTCGCCCGCTTACTTATCAACCATTCTCTATGGATAAACGAAAGGGAGTTTTAGAAAACGAGCAAATCTCTTTGTTTGAAGAGGGCTTTCATCAATTAGGGGGAAAAGAAGAAGTCTCTTATACCCTAAAGTCTCAGAATCTACAGGGGACGAAAAAAAACCTTAAAACGGAAAGAAAGGCTCTTAACAAAGAGCTGAGAAAACGAAGAAAAAAGATCCACTCTGTTCTCAACGGGCCATACCAAGCGGGAAAGGGAGCCTTCGCCGAGAAACAGCTCCAAGACCAGGTCGAATTCTTGTTTGCTCTTGAGAGTAGGCAAGCAGAAATGCTTCTTCCCGAAAAGGTGATGAAAGAGGGGATCTTGAAAAACGACCTCAATTTCTGGAAGGATCATCGTCCCCATTTAACGGAACAAGAGGTTTTAGCAGTGGTTGAGGATGTGAAAAGCTATTACCATCTCCTTGTCCTCTATGAAATGGCAAAAGAGGGGCACCTTCTAACTAAAGAACTTCTAAATGATCCTGAGCAACCAGAAAAGGCCCACTCTCTTGCTACCCTTCTTCACTACGAATTCTCCTATGACCCCTCTCTTTATCCTGAGATTGCCTATATGAAGATCAAAACTGGGAAGCTCCCTCGAAAAGAACAGATTGAGATCTATCTTTGGGTCTGTGAAGGGATGGAGAGGGGAGAAAACCGCCTCTTTCAACTACATGCAGGTGGAGGAAAAACCTCGTTTCTCACCCCCCTACTGATGTTACGAGCAAGAATGTTTGGATATCTCCCTGCCTTTGGATCGACTCAGGCGATCTATTCGGTTGACAAGGAGAACCTTGGGAAACAAATTGGAGAGCTTGGATTCAAGCTCACCTATCTCGAAGTGGGGATGCACATGAAGCTTAAGGCTAAAGATCTCCAGCATATCTTCAACCAACTGCGCATCTATAGAGACCAGGGTGATGGGCTCATTCTCACACCCCAAATCGTCTATACCCTCCACCTCCTCTACCGCTTTGCTGCCTTAAAAGAACAAGATCTAGAAAAAGTGAAATGGGCAAGTCTCATTTTAGCATTTTTTAAGAAGCGGGTCTTCTTACTCTTGGACGAGTCACACCGGAACCTCGACGCGTTAACCCGGGCGATTTATGGAGTGGGAGAAAAAGAGTATCTCCCAGAAAAAGAGCAAGAGCTTTTCCTAGCCCTTATGAAGCCTTTGCTGGGGCTTGAGAGGGTGGTATGTGGCGACAAAAGAGAAGTGGCAGATGTGCTCAACATGAAAGAAAATAGCCAGGGGCTTCCCCCAAAAGCCGATCTTCTCCTCGTACGAAAGACTTTGGCCCGCCACATGCTGAATTCTCCACTCTTAGAAATTCCCCACAATGAGAGAGAGGCGCATCTCGCCTACTGGACGGAAAAAAGGGGAGAGATACCCAGCAGCTTGGTTCAACTAGGCAAATCTGCTCATGAAAAAGCCGATCTGATTGCCCTTACCCGCTATTTTCTCCAAGATCTTCTTTCTCAGGTGATCGAGAGTAGGACTGAGCTCGATCACGCCCCTTCGATCTATCCCGATGAGGAATTTGATACTCCCCGCCATCACAAAATACCCTCCACAGCCCAGTTTGAGGACTCTTACAGAACTCTTGCCCTCTCAATCAAGGGGACATACCACCGAGGTCTTTCTCTTGTCCAAGTGACCAAACTCCTCATCAAGCTCCTTGAGTCTGATCGTCGCGAGCAAGAGCAGGTACCGGAGCGCGAAATCACCTCTTTTGGAGAGAAATTCCGGAGTTGGGTAAAGGGGACCTCTTTTGCTGGACAGGAGCTTCGTGATCTCAATCTTAGTCACTTCTCCCAAACAGAAGAGCTTATCAAAGTTCTAAAAAAACACCCCTCAGTGATTGAGGAGTACCTTCTCAAGTTCATCCTCCCCGACATCGCAAGTTCTGATGCCCAGCTCTATGTCACCCCGGTCCATTTGCTCCATACCTTTGCCCAATCGGTCTCCTTTTCGGCCACTCCGTATCTCTCAGCCGTCTATCCTCGTCTCATCAAATCTTTCAAGTACGACCCCACATTTGAGGCCCATGTGGTGGCGGAATTCTCTCTAGAGAAAAACCAAACCTACCTCTTTCCAAGTACTGCAGAGCCAGCTTCCTTTTTCGCATGGCTCGAAGGAGAGCAAAGTGTGATTTTCGAAGAGACAACGATCTTAAACGACCCAGGAGGCTTTTTTTGCGATTATCCCAACGAGGAGGTAGCAAAAGCTTGGCTCTCCTCTAATCCCAAACTCGATGGGGTGGTCTATTTCAAGGAGGCTCGCTCCCTTTCTGTCGACACGAAGCAGACCATCTCTCTTCTACTCCGAGGGGCAAAAGAGGTGATCGAGATCCAGGGGAGCGATCTCAAGCGGGAGTTAGAGAAAAGAGACTTGAAGTGGGAGTCGATAAGACTGGGAAGCTACTACGATGCTGCCCATACAGAATCGACCGATATCCCCCAAAAAGCCGATGCTAAGATGCTCCTTTTCGGGGGAGATTCCCTCACCTACTCCCACTTGATCCAGGCCTTGATGCGAGCGAGGGGATTTCTTGATCCCAAGCAGGACCAAACAGTTTGCTGGGTTTTTCATGTGGATCTTGCTGTCACAATTCATCCGGAAAAAGAGCTCAGTGGGGCAAAGATTTTCGTGTGGACCCAAAAAAATGAAGTGCGCGAAATGAAAAAGCGGGTGATTTTGGCTGCCTACCAAGAGATCTCATTTCAAATTGAAGCCCTTGCGATGGAAGAGATCCAAGCTGCGCTAACAGAACCAGAGCAACAAATCGCTTTGATGAAGAAATATGCAGGGGGTCTTCTCGAAAAAATCCCCCACGACCCCTTTGGAAGATATGGAGAGCCGACCACCTACGAACAGACTGTAAAAGTCTTGACCCACTTTGCAAAGAGGTTCTACAAACGGTTTGGCTATCCGATTGCCTACGAAAAGAATCAGGAGCTGAAGAGCAAGGTAAGAGAAATCTGCGAGCAAACAGCCAAGATTCTTGAGCGGATCCCAACCCAAATCAACAAGAAAATCTCTTCTCAGATCGAGCAACAAGAGTCGAAGATCAAGCGGATGACCGAAAAGCAAGAGTACCGTCCCCGCCCCTTTGATCCCCTTTCGATAGAGGGGGTCTACGGGAACTTTGGGATTGAGAACCCGAATTATCCAGAATGGTCAAGGCAACTCCAGACATCTAGAGTGATCTTTAAGAGTAAAGGGTTAACAGAACATTTGCACTTTGAAGAGAATCAGTTGCGTACGGCAAAAGAGTCGGGAGTCGCCTTAAATGAAAAACTCCTCAAACCAATCGACTTTTTCCTCATCATCCACCATGACGGAAAGAGATGGGCAGTGGCGGTCACAAATGAGATCCAGGCCACTCACATAGATACCTTAAGGAAAACCATCCAGAATGGTCGTATTTCTCATAGCGCCTTTCTCGTCACCTCTGAAGGGACTTTGGTCCAAAAAGGGACCGGCTCTCTCGCCCCTCCAAATGGACTTGTTCAAGAGGTTTTAGGCTCCCAGTGGTTCCAGGATCTCATCATAGATGCGGCTCTCCTCCGCGGACAGGTGCGCCACCCTGATCGCCTCCTTGAGCGACTCAAAACCTGGGACCACTTCCCCGACTTTTGGAACCGAATTGTCGAGGCGCAACCGAATCCTGAAACGGCAAACCAATATGCCATCACCCGCCTCCTCCCAAAAAACTGATGTGACTTCACCCCTTTTAGGTCATGAGTCTTTGGGGGATTTCTAACCGTGTTTTACGTTTTTTTTGGTGTTTTAATAAAAAATTAATCTTTCTGTGGTATAATTACGCAATAAATTTTTAAGGCTGTGATGTTTAGTAAGATTTTCGAGGTATTTTCACCCCCAGCGCTTCCCGATCGGGGGATTTTGGAGAAAAAGGGGGCGGGTCTTTATCAGGAGTTGGTGGTACAAAAGGGGGCTTCTGAAAGGGATCAGCAACTACTTAAATTTGGGAAGAGCCTCTTAAAAGAGTGTCGAGGGTGGGGGGCTGTCGAATGGAGGCAGTTTGCTCTGATGCACGATGCCTCAATCATCGGCGATACGAAGTATGAAGGGGGGGAGATTGGGATTAGCCTTGAGGCATGGAGGGCGATCTTCTCCTTATGGAAAAAGGGTAAAGGACATTTTCTTGCACCCAAAATCACACTAAAGCAGACCGATTTGGTCCTTGAAACGCTGGCCACAACGCGCCACTTTCAAGGGCTCCGCCCCTGGATAGGTCCTACCTTAATGAACCTTCCGAAGCTTCCCAGCTGGTTTCGGGAAGGAGAAATTTCTAGGGGACATTTAGAGGATCTTTCCAAGACGTTTTTGCGTACGATTCAAAAGGAACTGGAGAGGAAGGGGCAAGTCTATCTTCCTCTAGGATATCGACATGGTGTAGCAAGCGATGGGCACGTCTTGATCTGCAAGATTGTGCAGCGAGAAGGATTTATCACCATCCACCTACTCAATCAAGGGGATGGGGTGTCTGATCACCCTCCTGTCTCTTTTACGACAACCCAAGAGCGGATCTCCTACTCCTACTACCCGATCAAGATTGAGGATAAGGTCTTTTTTGGGGAGATGGGGGAGGTCCTATTCTGTCACCTCCTTCGGTATGTCACAGATGCTCCTCACCCTCAGATTAGGAATTACCACGCTCGGGATCTCTACGACTTATTCAAAGTTCTCGGAGAGGTCATCCCCGATCTTGGTCGAAATCCAGAGAGGTTTGCAGTGAATCCCCAGAGCACAGGGAATTGCTCTGAAAAGGGAGTAAAAAATATCGTCCGGGATCTTCTTCTTGATGCAGGTCTCTCGCTTGAAGAGTTGCAAGTCATATTTTGCAATGCCCATCTCTGCTCTCTTGTGATGGGGTACCACTCCTATTTGGGAGATAGTAGAGAGGTTACGAGGGTGCTTCTCCAAAATGCAGCACGAGAAAGTGGCTTTTTATTCCAAAAACTCAAAGGCACTCTTTCTAAGGAAGAAGTCGGGGTAGTCACAGCCATTTTGACGGTAGTTCTTGATGAAACAGAAAGGGTGCCCCCTCCTCTAGAAGTAAACAGATCTGGGACTCTTAAATCAGAGACTCTCGAGCGGATCAGGCAGGAGCTTCCTCAGCCAAAAAAAATTGTTGATAAAAATGATCTTCCTACCAAGTTTCCTCTGGAGCATGACTCTCTTATCCAAAGTGTTGAGGAGTGGAAGATCGAGGAAATCAAGCGGAGACAACTGCAACAAAAGGAGATGAAAAAACAACCACTCGTACGAGTATATACCCCTCCTTCGTTTTCTCTTGAGACGTTTCTAGACACGATACAAAAGTGGAACCAAAAACTTCTTGACCTCCCAGCAGGGATGCGTTTCGCGTTTATGTATGAAGCAATTTTTACCCTCCCCATTCCCCATGGAAAAGAAGAGAGTGTATGGGACGCCCTTTCCATTGAAGAGGGAAGAGCTCTCCTTCCTCATCTGCAGACATTTCTCCTAAGAGGATGCCAATCATACTGTCTACAAAATAATACATGTATTGAGCATTTCTTAGCGCATCATACCATTTATGCCATTGTTGATCAGCTCTCTCGGCAAAACCCTGCTACCAAATTAGAAGGGTTTGCCTCCCCATTTCCAGATCTCTCTAAAAAGATTCGCGTTCTTCCTGATGGAAGAGAAAATATCCGGTATACCCAGATTAGAGACTACTTCTCCTCCAGGATCAAGCAGGCAGGAAAAGGTGTGATTTTTCCAGCTTACTCCCAAATAGAGTTTGAGAAGGGGTATGATGACCTCAAAAAACAAGGAGGGCGATCCCAAGTTACCAACCATATCCGCTATTTACTCCAATTTTTCAAAGGGACCTCACAAGTCTCACTTGATCAGCTTGTTTCTTTGATGTGCGATTTAGAGGGAGACCAGCTTCCAAAAGAGGTCTATTATCTCTACTACTTTGCCTCATTCATTCAAGAAGATCCATCATCTGATCATGTAGCAAAATTTTATCTATCATCCATACCAGAATTCTTACGTTTTCGTAAAGAGTTGAACAATCAAAAAAAAGTTGTATTGACTCCAGAGAGGTTTGAGAATAAGGAGCCCAGATTGTCTCCCCAATACATGAAAAGCTTTGATGATCTTGCAGATGTAAGCCACGCCCGGGATTTCTGTGATTTTTTGCAGTCTGCTGAGATTAAAGCGTATACTACCAATGACGCCGTTTGTAATCGACCTGGCTATGCAGGGAGAGGTCTACCCGAGGCGATCGTGCGCGATCTTTTGCGTATCACACGAAAAGAGAATCTGATGGTAGGGCAAGCTCTTGACTGGGTAGTAAACCATTTTTTCTATCTCTTTTCTAGTGAGGTCCAAGAGACTTTACTCTACTGTTTTTTAGCTCCTGGTGTTCTCTCAGGTGCTTTAGAGCAAGAACCGTCTCTTATTTTCCCTTTGCGGAAGATGATCAAAAATGGACTGATTTACTTAGGGGAGTCTCCTGATAAGTCTCAAGAGACTCTCTTTCTCATCAGCTTGGGAGTCTCCTTTGAACTTATCTACAAACAACTATATCCCAATACTTTGAATAATAAAATCTTGAAGGAGTATTATACTCTTATTCCAACTAAAAATCTGATTTTTGAGATAAAGCATAAAAGGCTGCAATATATCATCCAGCTAGAGCGTACTGATCTAGAGCCTGAGGCAATAGAGCACTTATTCTATGTACTACATGATCACTATCAAGATAACAAATTCTTCGGACTATGGCTTCAAAAATATAGTGAGCATCTCTCTTCTCAGGAATTTATCAATAAGATCTGCATCCATTTTCTTCCTACAAACAATGTACGTCTTCTTATTGAGGAGGTTCATAAACAGGGGTCGCATTGGAATGGAATTTTTCCTGAGTTCAGCTGTGGACCCTATCACTTCAATATTGAGACAAGGGAGTTTCGTCATGAAAAGAAGGGGTATATCGATCAAAAAGGGTGGAGGGAGCAGAGTTGGGTAAATATATGTGGTTCTTATGCTCTCTCATATTTGATTCGGGAGGCTCGTCTAAAGCAGGATATAAAATGGGAGGTCGATACAGAGAAAGTGAGCGAAGATGGGACGCTAAAGCTGCAGGCCACCAAATATGGTCTTAAGGGGGAGAGAAAGCTTAAGATCCAAGGGGAAGAGAAATGGATGGAGATCTATAGCTCTGATTATCAAATCATCCGCCCAGCGCTTTCTCAAGCTTTTTCTAATGAGAGAAACAGCCTTGCCTTCTATGTCCCTTTGGAAAGGAAAGCGGGAGATCCTGAAGTCTGGATCTATGATTTACATCGCGATATTCCTCTCTACCGAGCCGATTCTCAAGAGGGGTCATTTACCTTAACTCTAGTGGATCAAGAGGGAAATGCCACTGGAAAGCAGAAGGCAAACATGGCTCCACTCGAATCAATTATGAGGGAGACAATAGGAACCATTCTTGATCATCCACTTGCAAAACATCTTCAAAGTTTTGTTTTTCCAGATGATATTGACTGTATCATTGACTCAAAGTTGGGACAACTCGAGACTCTCTATTTCTTTGTCAGAGATCCAGGGAATTCCAACGAGCAACAGGTTACTTTTCGACGAGGGAAGTATGGTTTCCAATCGGTGCAATATCCTGGATTTTATTTGACTGATCTGACAACCCTCCCGGAGCTCAATAGGCTAGAGGGGGGGCTCATATTGGAAAATCCCCAAGGTGAAAGGCGTCTTTTTCTTTGGGGTAGACCTTTGTTTGTTGAGGCACACGATTTCTCACGCGAAGTGAAGGCAGATAGAGCAGATAGAGAAAACAAAGGTAGGCTCCATGTGTACGAGGTTGATCCGATTAGCCATACTCTTCTTTCCCAGGACAATCTTGCCAATCTCTATTTATGTTACATCTACAAGATGCAAAAAGAGTATGAACAAGCCTTTTTCTACCTCAAGAAAGTGGCCTCTATCGATTCGATTCCAGCAGAGGACTTGAGCCGTTTTCCTCAAATAAAAGACAGCTCTCCCTCCTCCTTAGCATTTAACATGAAGCTCATTTACAGGGGCATCGAGTCGTACTGCCAGCTAAGTGAAAAAACAATCACTAACAGGAGAGATCCTTCGCAACTAGCGAAATCTGGAAGACATTTTTCATGGAATTGGGCGATTTCTGTGTATACCGACTATCTACGCGCAACAAGTCGAGAGGAGCTAAGCGCAATCCCTAAAACTCTTCGTTTGAGTAAAGGGGAAGAGAAGACGATTCTTAGCTACATGAAAAGGAGGGTCGATAACCTCCCTCAGCCTTTGGTGATTCGTTACGATCTGTTGACCCGGATGGGAGGGAAAATGGAGATTTCGATCTCAAAAAAGCAGGTCCAAACAGCTCCAAGGGCCTATTCTCATCTCTCCACAACCAGACTTCGTTTTGAAAGTAGCGTTGGACCCACTCTTCTAAACACTCGGAAGGGACAAAGCGAGCTCAACGTTTTTGCTCCCTATCCAGTCCAGGTAAGTGATTTTGCGCTCCATCTCCATTTCCCTACTCTCTATAAGCAGGCAAAACATGCAAAGCTTGGCGGGCTAGACCCTTTTGATCTTACCCTCGTAACCATTTTACAACAAAACTCTTCTCTAGGTACGGTGCTGTTTTGCGTCCGCCATTTTCCTGAAAAATACACAGACCTTACATTTGACAATCCTAAAGACAAGGTGCCAACGCAGAATACGTGGGAGGAGATTACAGACAGGACGCTAGAAATCCTCTCTTCAAAAGAGGGGAAAGAGTATCTCGAGAAGTCTAAGAATCAAGAGGTCACCTTCGATTATGAGCGTACTCTTTATCTCTCGCTACCAAATCCCGAATCTCCCCCTAACTTTCAAGAGACTATCCGAGGGAAGAAGCTATCCTTAGCTCCACTTGCTTTTTGTATTGGTAGATTTTGTTCAAAAGAAGAACGCAAGGTATCTCCATCACAAGTTGAGATCAAGTCTCCCAGAAAAGCCAGCTCCCTTGAGAGAAGTCTCTACGGGAGTTTTGCGCAGGGGCGAAAAGAAATCCCCCTTTCTCGGACCATCTACCATGTCGCTTCACAAAATCTGGATACGACAAAAGACAAACTCGAACAAAAACTCTCAACTCTCCAAATAGATCTCCAAGAAAGAAGAAAAACACTCCTTGCTCGATTAAATGCCACCCATCTCACTGGGAAAGAGAGGATAGATGTGGAGGGGGTCAGGAGAGAGCTCGAATATAAGCTCGGTACTCAAACACACCAAACTCTCCCTCTTCTACCTGAGACGGTAATGAAAGAGGGGATTTTGCGAAATGATGCCTCTTTCATACGGAAACACCGGCCCTTATTGACTCAAGAAGAAGAGAGGGAGATCTACGCTCATGTGAAAGAGTACTACTACGATCTGATGGTCCTCTCGATGACAAAAGAGGCTCTTGGCCTTGCCAAGAAGTGTAACATGGACCCAAACAATTCTACACTGCAGCGGAATCTTGCCACTCTTCTCCATTACGAATTCCCCAATGATTTCGATCCATATGAGTACCCTGAAATCGCCTACTTCAAAGTCACAAATGGGAAGCTCCCACGAGAGAGGCAACTCGAGCTCTATCTTTGGGTCTGTGAGGGGATCGAGAAGGGGGAGAATAGACTCTTCCAGATGTCAGCTGGAGGGGGGAAAACCTCCTTTCTCACCCCCTTGATTATGCTCCGGGCCAAAAGCAAAGGGTATCTCCCCGTTTTCTGCTCGACCCAGTCGATCTATCCGATTGATAAGGCAAACCTCCACACGACTTTAAAAACGTTAGAAGAGAGACTTGCTCTTCTAGAGGTGGGGATGCACATGAAATTGACCGTCTCTGATCTTCAGTTCATCTTCGATCAGCTGCGGATCTATCGTGAGGAGGGGAGAGAGTTAATCGTTACCCCGCAGATCATCTACTCGCTCCATCTCCTCTACCAGTACGCCGCATATCAGGAAAAAGATGAAGAGAAAGTGAAATGGCTCAGTCTGATCCTCGCTTTTTGGAAAAAAAGAGTTTTTCTTCTCCCCGATGAGTCGCACAGAAATCTTGATGCGTTAACACGGGCGATTTACGGGATCGGATCGGTCGATTTTCTCCCCAAAAAGGAGTTCCATCTTTTTGTCGATATGATGAAACCCCTTTTGGGTGTGGAAGAGGTCTTGTGTGAAGATAACATAACAGTTGCAGAGAAGGGGAGATTGCAGAAAAATACCCAAGGGATTGCCGGTCCTTCTGAGATTGCGGCAGTCCGCACGGCTCTTGCTCGTTATATGATGGGCTCGAAATGGTTGAGGATCCCACCTGATGCGCAAGAAGCATTTCTCTCCTACTGGACAGATAAAAAAGCTCCCAAGCCAGAGATTCTTCGCAAATGGGGAGAAGGAGAAGAGAAAGAGAGAGCCGATGCGGCCGCTCTTGTCCACTATTTCCTCCTCTCTCTTCTTCCGCAGATCATGAAGATGCGGACAGAGCTTGACCACGCCCCTTCTGTCTATCCAGAAGAGGAGTTTGATGCCCCCTGCCATCACAAAACCCCTTCCACGGCCCAATTTGAGGATGTCTACCGGGCCATTGTTCTTTCGATTAAGGGGACCTTCCACCGTGGTCTTACGAAAAAACAGGTCCATTCTTTACTCAATAAGCTGCTCCGCAAAGATCGGGAAGAGCAACCGCATACTCCAAGTACCATGGTAACCTCTACAATGGCAAGATTCAGAAAGTGGATGGAGGATCAGGAGATTTCGATTCGAAAAATCTCTTTTGGGGACCACTCAAAGAAGTGGGAAAAAGTGTATGAAAAATTGCGCTTCCATCCAAAAGCGATTGAAGCCTATCTTTTAGACTCGATCCTTCCCAAAATCGCCCACCCAAATGAACTCCTCACGACAACTCCCACCCACATCCTCAACTCATGTGCCCAGTCGGTCTCATTTTCAGCAACTCCCTATTTCTCCCAGTGTTATCCGCAGAAAATCGATGCATTTTCCTACGACCGGGCATTTGAAGCCCAGGTCGTTCTTGAGTACTGCAAACAAGAGAATCAAGACTACCTATTTCCACAAGAAACCGACCCAAAGCTCTTTTTTCCTTGGCTCGCTGAAGAGAATCCTGATCTTTTCAAAGAGGTCGAAGTCTTGATTGACCCAGGAGGGTTCTTTTGCGATCATTTAAACGAAGAAATAGCGCGCACCTGGCTTGAATCGAATCGGGATCTTGATGGAGCGATCTACTTCCAGCAAGGGAATGCTCTTTCTGTCGACCGAGATGAGAAGATCTGTCTCCTTCTCAAAAGAAACAACAAGATCAGATCGATCTTGCTTGAGGGGAATCAACTCTTGCAGGTTTTAAAAGAGCAAGGGTGCGATTACGCCTCTCTTCGGATTGGAACCTTCTACGATGCAGCCCATACTGAATCGGCCGATATCATCCAAAAAGAGAAGACAAAAGCCCTCGTCTTTGGGGGAGACACCCTCACCTCCTCCCACCTCATACAGGCGATCATGCGTTTGCGGGGTTTCCTCGACCCAGAGAGGGACCAAACCCTTACCTGGGTCTTCCAGAGTGATTTAGCGGCGAAAATTAGGAAGAGAAAGGCATTTTGTGGGGAAACGATCTATGCGTGGACCGTCAAAAATGAAGTGCATGAGATGAAAAACCGAGTCATTCTTGCCGCCTTCCAAGAGATTTCCTACCATGTCGAGAGAATTGCTTGGGAGGAGATCGAAGAGGCTCTTCAAGATCCGAAAAAGCAGATGGAACTCTTTGAAAAATACAGAGGAGGCTTTTGCCAAAGCTCACCCCGCGATCCGTATAAGAGGTATGGGGAACCAGAGGCTCTTCTTCCCACTTCCGAGGTTCTCTGGAGCTACGCAAAGCAGGAGTATGTCCGTTTCGGATACACCTCCTCATTATACGATTTAAAAAACGGCTCTTCTGACGATTACTCCATGTTCACAGAGATGGACTTCTCATTTGTGCTTACCTGTTCAAAAGCGCAAAAGGAGCTTATTCCTGCAATTGAGAAGATTGTCTCCGAAACAGAGAAGATCATTCCCCAGATAGCGACAAACATCCATAACAAGGTCTCTCAAGAGGTAGAACAGCAAACCCATGTCCAAAGAGAGGTTGAAAAAGAGCAGTACCGTCCCCGCCCTCGCGATCCCCGCTCTGCTGCCCAAATCTATGGCACCCTTAGTATCAAAAAGCCTGAATATCCAGATCATTTACTTAGAGAAGTTCCTTCTAGGAAAGTATTTGATCAGTCCCGTTTGACGGAGAGGCTCCACTATGAAGCCAATCAACTCCGTACTGCCAATGAGGGGAGCGTCTCTATGGGAACACAGTATCTCAAGCCGATCGATTTCTTCCTCATCATCCACTACAAAGGTCAAGTGTATGCCGAGGCAGTATGTAATGAGATTGTCTCTGCTTTCGTAGGGACCCTTGGGAAAGAGATCGTCAACCGGGAGGTGAAACACACCGCCTTTATCCTCACCGCCGAAGGCCATCTCTACAGAAAAGGAAAAGGGGTCCTTGCTCCCTCCGAAAAAATCGTTGGAGAAGTACTTGAATCAGAATGGCTCAAAGATCTTGTGATCGATGCTGCTCTTCTCAAAGGAGAGGTGCGCCATCCTGATAGGCTTAAAGAGCGGATTGCTAAGTGGCCCGATTTCCCCAAATTTTGGAGGAGAATTGTCAAATCACTTCCCAACCCCGAATCTGCCAACGAGATCATCATCAAAAAGATCCTCAAAGAGCTCAAGATCCCGATGGAGAAGGAGGATTTTGGCTATTAGAGGAGGCGAATCTTAAGGGTCTCTCTCTCGATTCTTAACCGCGAAGGACGCAGCGAAGAGATCGGAGCTAACTAGATGTCTAGTAGGGCAATTGTTCTCGAAAAACCGAAAGAAATAGAGGGTTTTGTAGAAAAAAAGCTTGATTATTTAATGACGAGAATTTTATAATGTTCTTATAAATATCACAGGAGCCTTTGAAAGTAAGGAACCTGAAACCAAATAAAGGAGAAATTTATGTCTTGTTGTCCTGTACCCTTCACAGGAACTGTTGTTCCCTCTCTTCTCAAATCAAGCAAGAGCGAGAAGATTTATGTCAAAAAAGGAATATTAACTCCTGCTACAGGAAAAATTAGTCTTCCTGCTGTGATCGTTGGGGTTGCGGCAGCTGCGATCGGAGGCCTGATGATGGCAGGCATTTTGCCCGGTATTGGCACGATCGGGACTTACGCCCTCCTCGGAGGAGGCGGTGCCTGCACTTTAGGCGGGATCGTTCTTCTAGCCCTCGCCCACCGCTCAGCCAAAACCTACAATGACAATGTCTCTGGCTTTGGTGGCTTTGGTGGCTTTGGCTCTGGTAGCGGAAAAGGAAGTATTCATAATGATGCTATTACTGGTAGCAACGATGGCGCTAGTAATAATAACAATAAACGAAATGATTTAGGAAATGGAGTAGGGACTTCTGGAAAACGCGATGAGACCCTCTAATCACTTTGTTTGTGAGTGAGTTGAAGAGCCCTTCCTTGTGGAAGGGCTTTTTTTATGCATCTGTGAGACCGTTGAAAAATTCAAAACCTGATTCAGAGGACAAAGGTGGACTTTATTTTGAATAGATGATGTCCAAAATTAATTTTAGTTAATCTACACGATTTAAATACCATAAGCAATTGTTTTTCAAATATCTGCGCGGTTCTTTTGGGGATTTTGCTTCCAGTTGGACGATCGCGAGCGAACATAGTATAGGTGCATACAGGGAGCGAGCGATCGTTCAAATGGGAGCAAAATCCCCAAAAGTCCACCCCTACTTGAGTTTTTCAACGGTTGAGAGGTAGAGGGAGGTGAAGAGGAGAAGGGTGAGGATGAGGAAGCCGGCGGCGGAGAGCATGGGGAAGGTGATGGGGCCAAGGCCGATGAGGCTTTTCTCGGAGCAGCTGGGACCGCTGCCGCAGATGTCGATCCCTCCCCAGCTGGGGATCTCTTGGATGCAGATCTGGTAGAGGGCGATGAGGAGCCCCAAGATCGATTGGGGGAGGAGATAGGGGGCAATCCCATGGAACCCGCGGTAGGCAGCGATTCCGAGGCTGAAAATAAGGGGGAAGAGGCAGATCCTTTGGTACCAGCAGAGGTGGCACGGCTCTTTGTGCATGATATCGCTGTAGTAGAGGCTGATCAGGGTCCCGACGCAGACGAGAAGCCAGGCGAAATAGAGGGTGTAGCGATGGGCAATCCTCACTTGTTCTTCTCCTTTTCGAGTTCATGATCGATGAGCCCTTTGATCGCTGAGTAGGAGAGGTCTTGGACCGGGATCCCGTTTACGTAGAGAGCTGGAGTCCCAATCACGCCACCCATCAGCTTCCGTGCATAGGCGTTATTCTTCTCGATCCGGACTCGGTAGGTCTCTTTTTCGATGCAGGTTGCCAGCTGCTTGGGGTTGATAGCGGGTGAGGTTCCCTTCGCAAAAGAGAGGAGGGTGGGGAGGGTGGCCCAATCTGCATGCTCATCGGGCTTCTGTTCGTACATATAGTCTAAGTATTCGAAAAAGAGGGGAGCATTGGGGTAGAGAGGGTTCTCGTTGTAGACACAGAGGAGGGCAACGGCTGCCGGCATCGATCCGTGGATAAAGGAGAGGGGGACGAGGGTGTATTTCACCTTGTTGGTGTCGATGTACTCTTGCTTGAGCTTGGGGAAGATGAGGTCGTTGAACTTCTCGCAGTTGACACACTTCGGCTCTTCGAAGAGGACGACGTGGACGGTTGCGTGTTCGTAGCCGATTGTGGGGCCATGCACTTCAATGGGAATCGCTGGTGGTGGGGCTTTTTTGTGCAATTGGAGGGTGAGTGCTACGACGACTAGGAGGGTGACAAGCGTTACCCAGATCAAAATCCGCGGTGGTGATGATGGCCCCTTCCCCTCTTTCATAAAAATCATTATATATGCTTCTCGAAAGAAAATTCAACACAAAGCGAACCAGGCCTGTTCGTCCCCCCTACCGGGAAATAACGAGAACGGAAGACACAAAAGATACAAATTGTTTTTGGGTAGTGAGACTGAGAGTTTGATTTTCTTTGTGTCTATTCATCGTGCAGAGAAGGGGGTGTCTTGTCCCGTGTCTTGTTCGGGGAGGTGTCGTCTTCTACGGCGGGCTTGACGGGCTTTTTGTTTCCGGATCTTATCCTGCTCCCGCTCCCTTTTGGTGGGGGTCCCATGGAGGCTCTTTTCGAGACGCTCACAAAGCTCACGCCTGGCCAAGAACCGGTTGAGCTCCCGAGAGCGGTCTTTGCCACATTTGACCTCGATGCCGGTGGGAAGATGCTTCAGATAAACCGTGGAGGCGGTCTTGTTGAGCTTTTGCCCCCCTCGGCCACTTCCTAGGATGAATTTTTCCAAGAGCGTCTTCTCTTCGACTCCAAGATCTGCGAGTCGTTTCTGGAGCTGTTCTTGTTTTTCCTTGGAAACAGCCAATGATTTTCTCTCCTCCTATCTCTGCGCCACGTGGGTATTGTGGGTCAAGCAGTCGTAGGTTACAGCAATGGCTTGAGAATGACCACTCTCTTTTTGGATTTGGAAGTGGAAGTGGAAATCAGAAGGGATACTCCAGCGGGCATCCATCGGGAAGATCCTTTTCGCAATCGCTTGTTCGATGATGTTACAGGTAGAAAGAGCGTTGCTGTGTTCGATCCGTTCGATTTGCTCTATGTAGGTATTTTTTGAAATCTGCCCTTGTTTTGCCATCCAGTCGGTTTTCATAAACTCTTTGTCGGCAGCTGCGTTGTGGAATTCAAAGAGGATCGAGCGGAGCATCTCTCCGTACGTACGCGATTTGTTCCCATTGAGGATAATCGCCCGCTCATCGGCTCTCCACATCGCATTGCTTCCATTGGGGAAGGGGGTGACATAGACACGGACAGGGCCATCGGCTTCCACTTTTTGGATCAGCTCACGGGCCTCTGGGATCTTATAAAGAGTTTGGACAGCAGAAGAGACTTCTGGGCTGCAAGTTGGGTAGGCATAAACGGAGCCTGTTAGTAAGAAAAATAAAGAAAGGAAACGTTTCAACATAAATAGCACCTCCTGGATTAGCGAAGCATTATATAGTACTTATGTAAGTGTTTACAAGGTTTATCTCCCCCGCAAAGCCACCCGTGCGCAGCATCTTCGTTGTTTTGCTCCTCACCAATAGCGCAGGGGTTATTGGCTCGTCGCAAACCAACAAATCTGCCGCACCCGGCTGACTTTTCGAGAGAGAACACCTCATGAACACTTACCTATGAACAACTTGCAATAACTCTTTTGCCTTGGAAACAATATTTTCAATGGTAAATCCAAATTTTTTCAACAATGCCTGGAGAGGGGCTGAAGCTCCAAATGTCTCCATCCCAATCGCAATTCCTTTTTCTCCTACATACCGCTCCCAGCCAAAGGTAGAGGCTTGCTCTACAGAGATCCGAGTTGTTATATCTGGAGGAAGAACCTCGTCTTGATAAGATTTTTCTTGGATTTCAAAGAGTTCCCAGCAGGGCATGCTCACGACCCTAGAGCGGATCCCTTCGCTCAAGAGCTTGTCATGAGCCTCTAGACAAAGGGGTACTTCAGAACCAGTTCCGATGAGGATGACTTCTGGTTTTCCCTCGCAGTCAGCTAGGACGTACGCCCCTTTATGGAGTCCTTCTGCTGAGGCGTATTTCTCTCGGTTGAGGGTGGGGAGGTTTTGTCTTGAGAGGATAAGAGCCACAGGTTGATGCCGAAGGGGGATGAGAAAGCGCCACATTTCTAAAACTTCGTTCGCATCGCAAGGGCGGAAGGTGTAAAGGCCAGGGATCGCGCGAAGAGAGGGGAGTTGCTCAACTGGTTGGTGGGTTGGACCATCTTCTCCGAGGCCGATCGAATCGTGGGTGAAGATGAAGATCGTCGGCAGTTCCATAAGAGCGCTTAAGCGGATACTTGGTCTTGCATAGTCGCTAAAGATCAAAAATCCGGAGCCAAAGGGGCGGATTTTTGAGAGGGAAAGCCCATTGACGATTGCGCTCATTGCATGCTCCCGAATCCCAAAGTGGAAGTTGCGGCCAAAATAAGAACCTGCCTCAAAATCTCCTGCATTGTCAAACTCAAGGTGGGTTTTAGTCGAAGGGGACAAATCGGCTGCTCCCCCGAGGAGCCAAGGGAGGTTTTTTGCTACTTGGTTGAGGACTTTTCCTGAGGAGGCTCGTGTTGCCATCCCTTTTGGGTCTTCCGGGAAGGGAGTAAGCTCTTGGTCCCATCCGTCGGGGAGTTGCCTGTGTTGCATTTGGTAGAGCTGCTTCGCAAGATCTGGGTATTGTTGCTGGTATCGATCGAAAAGAGCGATCCACGCCTCTCGCATCGCATGTCCTCTTTTTCCAAGCTTCTCTTGGAAATGAGAGTAGACCTCTTCTGGGACGAGGAATTTAGCCTCTTCTGGCCATCCGTAATTCTTCTTGGTCAGCCGGATCTCTTCCTCTCCAAGGGGCTCTCCGTGGGCTGCAGAGGTGTCTTGTTTATGGGGAGAACCATAAGCGATGTGACTATCGACAATGATCAAAGTAGGCCGATCGTCGGTTTTGTGGAAAGTGTTGAGGGCGCGCGTGAGAAGGTCGAGGTCGTTTGCATCACCAACTCTGACAACATTCCACCCGTAACCGGTAAAGCGGCAGGCAACGTCTTCTGAGAAGGCGAGCTTGGTATCCCCTTCGATGGTGATGTGGTTGTTGTCGTAGATCCAGCAGAGATTAGAGAGTTTGAGATGGCCTGCGATTGAAGCGGCTTCTGAGCTCAGCCCTTCCATCATATCACCGTCACCACAAATGACATAGACATTATAGTCGATCATTTCAAAGCTGGGACGGTTGAAATAGGTACTCATCCAACGGCTCGAAATCGCCATCCCGACGCTAGTTGCAACTCCCTGCCCAAGAGGGCCTGTCGTCGTCTCAATTCCGGAAGTCCATCGGTATTCGGGGTGTCCAGGGCATTTGCTATCGAGTTGGCGGAAGTTTTTGATGTCTTCGAGAGTAACGGAGGAGTGGCCGACTGTCTCATATTTTTCATTCACAGCTTGGACGTTTGAAAGGTGGAGAAGGGAGTAGAGGAGCATCGAGGCGTGTCCATTTGAGAGGACAAAGCGGTCTCTGTTTGGCCAGATTGGATCTTGGGGATCGAAGCGCAAAAAACGTTGCCAGATGCAGTAGGCTACTGGAGCTAGAGCCATCGGAGTTCCGGGGTGGCCTGAATTCGCGGCTTGTACCGCATCCATGGCTAGAGTGCGGATCGTGTTGATTGCGAGCTCATCTTGCTCGAGTTGCTCTTTTTCTAAATGGGTATCTTTAATCTCACTCATTTTTAAACTTCCTTTCTGGCTGCAAATCCCAAAATCAATCCAGCAAGAGCGATGATCACGTGAAACCAGGTGTCGGCGCTGTTGTTGGCAATGATTCCAAATATTTCATTTTCTCCGTAGATAAACCCAAGAATGGCCCAGATTCCATAGGTAATCCCGGTAATGCGAAGAAAGAGGATGTGACTTCCCCTTTTTCTAAGTAGAGCCATCACAAAGGCACATATTCCAGTGGCTACGTGGAGGCTATTTGTCCATACATTCACTTTGAAAATTTTGACTAGTCGATCTTCTGGAACGATATTGGGAATAAATCCTCCAACACCAACTACCAAAAGAATAATTCCAACCAAAAATGCAAAAGCTCTCATACCCATAATCATACTAAACAGAAAAAAAACTTTACACACTTATTTTCAAAAAATGATATCGTAGGGAAAAAGGAGTGAGTAGATATGGTTACAGACAAGCAAGTAATTGTGGTAACAGGAAGCAGCGGACGGGTAGGAACCCGCATTTTAGAAAGGTTAGTGGATGAGTACCAACCAGTTGGGCTCGACTTTGTCGGGATCACCCAAAAAGATCCCAACTTGGAGTTTGTCTACGTCGATCTCTCTTCTGATAAGAGTGTCGAGTGTGCCTTTAACCGGATTCGCCATCTGTATGGAAACAAAATCAGTTCAATCATCCATTTAGCCGCCTTCTATAGCTTTTCTGGAGAACATCTAGAGCTCTACGACGCAATCACCGTTGAGGGGACAAGGAGAGTCTTAAGAGAAGCCAAGAAGTTTGAAGTAGAACAGTTTATCTTCACAAGCACGATGCTTGTCCATGAGCCAAGTGAAAGAGGGGTGATCCAAAACGAAGACTCTCCCATCCGGGGGAAATGGCACTACCCTGCTTCAAAAGTGCGGACTGAGAAGGTGATCCGGGAAGAACACGGGGATATCCCCTATGTGATCGTCCGGATTGCTGGGTGTTACGACGATGAGTGTAACTGTATCCCGATCTCCCAACACATCTCGCGGATCTATGAGAAGCAGCTAGCCAGTATCGTATATCCAGGAGACTCTTCTCACGGAGTTCCTTATACCCATTTTGATGACCTTACCGATATGGTGATGCTCTTGATCCATAAGAGACGAGAGCTCCAAAAAGAGCTCGTCTTCCTCTGTTGTGAGGAGGATTCGATCACCTATCGGGAGCTCCAAACAGAGTTTGGACAACTTCTCCATGGGAAGGAGAAATGGGCGATGATGTGGGTGCCGAAGTTTTTTGCCAAATTTGGGGCCTGGGTACAAAACCATACCCCCTTTATGCAGAAGCCGTTTATCAAGCCTTGGATGGTTGACCTTGCTGACGACAACTACGAGTTTACAATGGAAAAGTCGCGCAAAGTCTTGGACTGGTCTCCAAAAAGATCACTCCGAAAGACACTGCCAATCCTTGTAGAAGACATGCAAAAAGATCCGATCGCTTGGTACAAGCGTCACAATATCCCTAAATCTCATTATGTGAAAAAGCACTCGAAGGAGAAAAAATAGATGACACATTACACCGATGAAGAGAAGGTGGGAATCAAACGAGATTTCCACCAAAAGATGATCTGGACCCGTTTCGGGATGATTTTTTTAGGTCTTTGGCTTTTGACAAGTCCCGAGACTTTTGGGTATGTCCACGATCCAGCAAGATGGAGTGATTGGATCTGTGGTCTTCTTCTCGTCTTTTTTGGCTTTCTATCGATGAAGCAAAAATATTGTGGATGGATCTGGGGTGGCTGTCTCGTGGGGATTTGGCTCCAATTTGTCCCCTTAGCGATTTGGGCAAAAGAGCCTGTGGTGTATGTCAATGATACCTTGATTGGGGTTCTGGCCATCGCCTTTTGCGTCCTAGTTCCTTTGCGTCCAAAAGAGCTTGAGAAAGGCCCTCTCATCCCTTCTGGATGGACCTACAACCCCTCGTCATGGCCTCAGAGAATCCCTGTGATTTTCTTTGGGGTCGTGGGATGGTTCATTGCCCGCTACCTCGCCTCTTTCCAACTCGGGTATATCGACTACGTTTGGGATCCGTTCTTTGGATTGGGCACCGAGAAAGTGATCACCTCGATGATCTCACAAGAATTTCCTGTCCCTGACGCAGGACTTGGTGCGATGGCCTACTCCTTAGAAGCGATTATGGGAGCCAAGGGAACCGCACGGAGATGGCACACGATGCCTTGGATTGTCGTCATATTCGGTATTCTCGTAGTCCCACTTGGGTTTACCAGCATCCTCCTCGTGATGCTCCAGCCGATTGTTGTCGGGGCCTGGTGTGGTCTTTGTTTGATCATCGCGACTTGTATGCTCATTATGCTTGCCCTGACTGTCGATGAGGTCGTAGCTGTTTGTCAATACCTCTGCCAGATCAAAAAAGAGGGGAAACCCTTTTGGAGGACCTTCTTCCTCGGTTCTGAGTATGAAGAAGATAGTGTCGATACAAGAACTCCTGATTTTCACCAGTCTGCTTGGCAGATCACAAAATCGATGTTCTGGGGAGTGCGCATGCCATGGAACCTCTTGATTACAGCGATTCTCGGAGCTTGGCTCCTCTTTGCTGATAATATTCTAGGATTTAAGGGGGTTATGGCTGCGAATACAGACGTCTGCGGGGCTTTGATTGTTGTCTTTTCGATCATCTCCTGGGCTGAAGTGACCAGAGGGTTACGATTTGTCAATATCCTCCTTGCCTTCTGGTTTGCCCTCGCCTCATTTGTTCTCCCTGGAGGAACCCCTCTCATTATGTGGCATAGCGTGATTGTGGGGATCGTTGTGATCGTTCTCACCTTCTTCCGCGGTCCAATCCGGGAGAAGTACGGCACTTGGGACAAGCGGATCTTCTAGTTGAACTTCTTAGCAATCACCTGTTCAATCGTGTGGTCCATGCCTGGCTCAAAAGGATCGACGGGGTTGTGTGGATTGACCATGTGGGAGAGGCAGTAGAAAAGATCGTAGACGATCCCGGTTATGCGAAACAGGTTATAGGCAAGGCTGTTGAGCTCTTCAAAGTATCCAAAAGTCAAAAGGGCAAAAACTGCAGCAATAGCACCAATCATAGAATCGACCACCCTTGTGATCACACAGGTGAGCAAAAGAAGGCCATAGCAAAGGCGAGAGGCGATCTCTCTTTTGAAAAACGAGTCGGACTTCGCTAAACTCTGCGCCCACCCATGGTCAGTATAGTGGAATAGCTCTCCTTGGACGGTCCTATCCTCTTCCCTAAACCTAGCAATCTTATCATAGGCGATGCCGGTTAGAAATCCTAGGCGGGAAAAATCAATACCCGTACTTCCAATAAAAACACTATCGTCTCGGTCCGTAATCTTGGCGCTGGGATTGAGAAAATGGAGAACTTTTCGAAAGGGGAGGGCGATTGCAGAATTTCCTCCCCAATAAAGGAGGTTATGGGAAACTTCATCGAGTTTTCGAAATTGTCTCCCTGTTAAGCAGTTGGCAATCGAGAGGGGAACTCCAACTGCCACGCCTAAGCCACACCCCACAATTGACACAGGAATCAGCCCCAGATTGATCCCTCTAGCGGCTAGATCAAGAGAGCACCCCTTCTCACTATCCTCTTCTCTAGAAGATTCAGATGAGGAGAGGGTCTCCCGGTAGGAGTCTTCCACTCCCCTGAAGAAATCTGTAAATCCACCAATAAAACTCATAACATTAACATTTTAACACGATTTTCACAAAAATCACAACAGAAAATTAGTCAAAACTCTCTAGAAGATTAATCCAGGGATTCTCCACTTTGACATCACCCCCGAGAAACTATCTCGACCCCATGAATCGAAACCCTGGAATTCTATCATTGCCAGTGTCTTTTATCGAGCGGGTGTTATTGAAAAATGGGGGATGTGAATATTATAGAGTGGTGTACAGAAAACGGTAATCCCATGCCAGAGTCAGGACACCTGCAAAGTTTAACTATATCCTAGTGTGCCAAGAGTACCCCCTTGGTCGCTACTATTGCTATATTGGTGGTCTTCCGACCAACTTCTGTCTTTGACATGATGTAAACCATTTGGGTTACGCCCAAATTAAATGCACTACTTCGCAGGTATCCTGAGTAACTTGGACATCAATATCCCATATCCAGTTCTTGCGCTTCATTAGCCAATTCATCTAAAACCTTTCTCCTTTCTGCATCAATTTTCTCTTTGTAGGCCATGATATCCCGATGGAGCACTCGTCTTCTGGTGCCTACTTTGCGGAAAGGAATTTGCTTTTCCTCCAATAGCTTAACTAGATAAGGTCGAGAGACATTCAGAATCTCAGCAGCTTCTTGGGATGTAAGTTCAGAATGGATGGGAATCAGAGTAACAGCATTTCCTTCCGCCATATGAGTCAAAATATTTACAAAAAGTTTGAAAGCAGATAATGGTACGGTCGCTTGTATCGTACGATGAGCATCTATTTTTAAAGCGATGTTTAGAGACGAGGCCTTTTTAGAAGTTAGAACGGATAAAATTCGACTTGAATTCCTGGCTAATTCAATATCGCTTTCATTAGGTAAATCGGGTTCACGATAGCGGGTGAGTGGGTGATTCATGTTTCCTCCTCGTTTTCTCTTTTAGGTTACTCTATATTCGAAATATTCGCAACAAAAGAAACAAAAGAAATGACTCGTTAAGTTAAAGGTTAGCAAAAGCAGCCAAAAGGCTACCTCAAATTGGGTATTCCAACACGAGGGTTTTGTAGGTGGAGCTAAGCCAGAGGGGGAGATCGCTTTTGTAGAGGGGTGAGAAGAGCTTTTCTGAGACTCCTCCAGGTAGGCAAGAGTCGAGGGTATCTTCACCCATGTCTGTGACGAAGCGGTAGGAGGTGCCGGTGACGATTTTCCGGGGGCCGATATAGAAGGTTTGGAAGGTGTCCACTGTGGCCCTACTCCCTCCTAGCTGGATGTTGTCGATGTCAAATCCAAGGAAGGTGGGAAGCTTGCCGTCAAAGAGGATGTAGTTCATCGAAAAGGCAGTTTTTTCTCCCCATGTGGGGAGGGAGTCCAAGGGAGAGGCTGCAAGAGTTTGTTCGATCACCCGCCTGAAAAGGGCTTCTTTTCCCTCCTCTCCAAACCAAGAGGGATCACTGGAGAAGAGAATCCGATCGAAGTTTTGGAAGGTCCAGGAGATGAAGGGGCTATCTTGTCCATAGTGTTTCCAGATCTCGGCTCCAAACATAGGGGCAAAAACCTCCTCTTTAAGAGCGTGATAGATCTCTTCAAATAGGGTCGCTGCTTTTGACTCCTTGTGGTAGAAAAAATCCCAACTCCGTAAGAGATCCCCTTGCGGATTTTGAGGGAGTAAGGGAGAGAGGACGTTCATAAATTCTTCGGCTTGTACTGAGTAGACATCAAGCTGGAGAGCTTTCATGTCTTCTTTGGTGAGTTTTCTCTCACTCGAGAGGACTTGGTGAATTCTCCGGTAACGGTAGTCGGGAGCGACGTTGCAAAAGGGGGGATTTTGAGGGTGGTCTTTGTTGTCATTGGCATTGCCGCAAAACCCTCGTTCGGGATTGAGTTCTGAGACAAGGTCAGTCCCTTTGTAGAATCCTTGCCAGAGATTCTCCTCTTTCCAGGCAGGAAGGGGGACGAGTCCACACCCTTTCCTCTTGGGGACTCTTCCCGACTGTTGCATTCCGATATTCCCTTCACGGTCGGCAATCGCCCAGTTGCAGGGGACCGGCCAGTTCCAGAGAAACATCTGCATATCATCGACTGTTTTTCCCGACCAGGCGTGATGGAGGTTGTTGAGGATAGGGGAGGCCCCTTCATGGAGGCAAGACCAGGCAAGAGAGAGGTAGTATCCATCTTGAATAGGAAGGATTGAGGGGTCGGGCCTCTCGAGAACTCCTGCGTCAGTCTCGTAGAAAAGAAGTCTTTTTCTCCCCTCTTTTTTCCGAAAAATGGTCTCCTCCCGGAGCTTAAGGGGGATCCAGCGATTCCCCCTCCGGTAGTTCCCCCCCTTGATCTCCTCGATGAAAAAATCGGTGGTATCCAACATTCCATAGGTAAATGAGGCTGAGAGGTAGCGGGTTCTTCCCATAAGCCACCCAGGAGCTCCTGGGAGAGTGATCCCTGCTATGTACTCCTTATCTCCCCACCGTCCAACAGCTTCGTACCAACTCGAGGGAATTCTGTTGATCTGGAGATGAGGATCTCCGGCTGCAAGAGGAGCTCCACTTGCCGATTTTTCTGGAGAGATAACCCAATTATTGCTCAAAAGAGGTTGGAATCTAAGCTTTTGGTCGTGAAAGGTAAAGGTAAGGTGGAGCTTTTGAATCAAAGAGACGATCTCTTCATCAAGCTCTTCTAAATAAGGGGAAAAGAGTTTTTTGAGCTTCTCCACAGAAACCCCATCATGGATCGCATGGACCAAAAATCGTTCGAGTCTTTCTTGCTGTTGGGCTACCCCGACATACGAGAGCATTTTTGCAATGACTAACGTGTCTGAGAGAGTCCAAGGGAAGATAGGAATCTTAAGAAGCTTTGGAATAAGAGGTTTACCTCTGCCAGCAAAATAGGCATTCACCCCCTCACAATACGCCTCCATCCAAAGAAGAGTTTCAGGAGTCAAGTTGGCGAGGTCATTTTCGACATCACGCCTAAACCCCATTTTACGGATAAGAAGATCAAATGCATATCCTTCCTCGTTATCCATCAAGTTGTGTGTGATTTCTCCCCTTCCTACAAGACGGGTCAGAAGCATCTGGATCCCTCTGTCAGCAGCATGGGCAAACCCTAGCCCTTTTTGCAAGTCGACTGGGTTTGCTGCCTCGACTTCGACAACACCTCCACTCCCTCTTCTTATCTTGAGGGTGCTCCCAGTGATCTCAATTGACTGCCATGATCTCTTTATCTTCATAACTTCTCATTTTAAACATTTAGGATCAAAAATATCTATATCATAAGATAGGAGTGTATGGATACCTTACGCGACCTTTCCCATAATACGATCTTTGCAGGCTTTGTGTTGCTCATGACTTCGCTCATTATTGCCTACATGTTGTATAAAAAGAGGAGAATTTTTCGTTCTTTTAATCCAACTCCGGAAATTGCCCATCTAGAGCCGGTAAAAGAGGAAGGAGAGTTATACTGCACCTAGTTTCCTTGGACACGAATTTGGGATAAACTGAGCCCCATAGCTTACCCGGCAACACTTCCATCACCAAGCTCTCTCTCTCAAAAACTAGAACACTGTATTTCTTTGAAGTTTTCTCTTTAAGGAAGTAACCTTAGCGCAAAAGTTATAGAAACCATGAGGAAAAACCGATGATGATTTGTATCCACACAACAGTTGAGCTGGAAGCACGAAACGGAATCTTCGTTTGCCAAGGAAAACGATTTGCCTCGCAAGAGAAAGTGCATGAGTACCTAAGAAGCGCCTGCCTCTTTGATGTAGTCAAGGTGGTGGAAGAGACGAAGTCGTATTTCCTCCACAGAAGCGAGAATGGGTTTGAGAGATACGAGACTCGTGGAAGTTTACGAAAAGCACTTGCTTGCGAAACGGAAGGAGTTTGGGTGGAGTTTTCTGGGAAGAAAGTACAGTATCTCGTCGATAAGGGGTGGATCTTCTCCTCGATCCAGAAGGTAAGCAAAGAGGAGTACTTGAGCAAACTAGAGCCTCAAGCTACCAAAGTGGCTGGAGTTGTGCTGGGAATTCTTGCTTTGGCACCGGGAGCTATGGAATTAGGAAGACTCTTAGGATACAGCCAAGTCGCTACAGGGCTTGCTCTCTACAAGTACCCAACCTTAGGTCTTGCTCTGACGATGATGACCAAAGTAGAAGCGCAAGCTGTA
>JAAKFR010000049.1 GCA_011064985.1 Chlamydiota bacterium | reverse complement strand
CCAAGTAAACGATTTTATCATTAGCCCAATGCCTTAATAGGGCACGTTGGGTTGAAACGGGGGGCGAGCAGGGTGACCTGTCTCGTCTACCCTCTAAATGCCCCGAGAGAAATCACTGAACTTAGGTAGGATGCAGTAAACGACCTAGGCAGGCTCCTCCCTCTACGCCAAACCCTCTGAAAGAGTCAACCCTCAACCCCTTGTTCCCTCCTGGGTTTGCCACAGCCACAAGAAGCCTCCTGAGCCTCCCCCCAGACCTCGAAAGACGGATCTAGTTTGTCATCCGACAAGCTCTCCATTTTCTAGAAGCTCCAAGCCCTTGTGTACAACGACAATTACCTTTGCCGGCATACCGAATTAGTCCAAAATCTTCTTGAGCGAATCCAGAACCCCATATTTAAGAACCGGAAGAATAAGGACGGCAAAACTGCCTTAGATCTAGCACAGGAGAACGAACACCAAGAAATCGTCGCCCTGCTCTATGAATCTGAAGATTCAAACTAGATTGAAAGCATGAAATACAGGCAACTTGTTGCATAGAGGTTCTATTACTTTTTGGAAGTAACGCTCAAAGAACGCACTGCTGCTTCGCTGAGACCTGTTATAGTGGCAATTTCTTCTACAGGAAGACCATGCTTGAGCATCCCTTGAGCTGTTTTGCGTATACCCTCGAGCCTACCTTTCTCCATCCCTTTTTCATAGGCCGCCTCTCGAACTGCCTCATCCGCCGCCTTTTTCATCTCTACAGACTCGTAATAATTCAGATCTTTCTCTGACCAACTGAAACGGTTCAATTCCTCATATGCTCTTTTAATGATTTCATCTCCACCTGAGGCTTTCTCTATATCTGCTTCACTTGTTTCGTCTGCATGTTTAAAGAAGTAGGCCCACTTTTCACGTAGTGTCATGGTGTCCAAATCTTTTTTCGTTTTTTTGAACAGAGGAAGTTGAATAAAAAAAAGTTGGATCGCATCGATATCGTGCTCATTGGTATCCAAGTCTTTTAACCCTATCCGCGAGAACCATGATTTTTTCTTTGGGAAAGGGGCAAAATCGGTGATCGCTAAAAAATAGACGTCTTTTAGATGGTGGAACTTTTTATTTCTGGTTCTTTGTGAACAATAGGCTCTAGCAGCGTAGTAAAGGGCTCGACGATCAAATCCTTTCTCATGAGAAATCTGCATCTCAATAATAAAGCGATTCTTGTCTTGGTCTTCGCACATCACATCGATGATCGAAACGCGTAAAGGCGCAATTTCTGGATCTTGGATAGTCTTTAAAAAGGTGACTTCCTTAATAGGAGAGGATCTATCAAGAATATCATTTAAAAAATGAATCAGGATATCCTTGTTCTTTTCACTACCAAAAACTCGCTTGAAAACCAAGTCGTTACGCGGATTGAGAAACTTGCTCGCAACCATTATTTTTACCTTTTTCCTCTCCATTTTAGGAGATTTTTCGAATCTTTGCAAGGGGTTGATTTTTTTTGTATTTCATATCAAGGTCCTCCTAGATTGGTTTGTTTTTTAGATAATTTAACCTAATCGGGGGACCTGTTTTTTTTCAAGCGCTGACACACAGCATAGGAACTGTGGTGAAATGGTTTTTAGTTACACCCAATTGATTCTGTGGAGCTTAAGATATGTGTCCAGGTAGCAACTTGGATGCCAATTTAATTTTAAGAATAGCCTCTAGGCGTGGTCTTTTGGGTGATCGCAAGTGACTGAGCAAAAGGAACACAGACAGCTGCCATCCCTCGAGCAATCTCCTCGAGATCCTGTTCCCCAAGCTCCCGAAAGAGGACCTTGTTCTCCAAAGGCAAGACCAAAACGATCTCATCGGGCTTTTGCTCTTCGAAACGAATGGTGAAATGCTTTGGAATCTCCCTCCCTGAGATCATCTTAATCGCTGCATGTGAGTCCCTTGTGCAAAGAACATGAAACTGGTGATCGACAGCCGCCCTTTTGTAAAGCCGCGTTAAAATCTCTTGCCACTCTTCTTGACTAAACGGAAATTCCATACTCCACCTCCATCCCCCATTTTATGGGATTGTAATTATTATTTCAACTTATGATTCTTGCATCTATATTGTGTAGTGTAAAAGATTCCAGAATGCTTTGTTACAAAGAGCGGCTTCATGTTGGAGATTTGGAAGGGGAAGGTGTTGTCTCGAATCGAGAAAATGCGTGAGATATTTGCATACCTTTGAAAAATCTATATCAGGACTTTCTCGAAGCCATATACCCCATCGGGTTCCTAAGCTTTTGGCTAGCTGTATGTTATTTTCTCCCATTTTTTTAGTAAAAGTTTCGTCTAAAACCCAATCCAGATCAAGAGGAGTATATTCTAGTGAGGTTTGTTGGGGTTTCACGTTGACTTGATGAACTGTAATTTTGGAAACTAAAGAAATACAAGGAGGGAGAGTAGTTAAAGCTCCATATGCGAGGGCTGGATGGATATATAAAGTGCGGGATTCACCTTCTCGCATTTGCCGAACACCTATCGCAAAACCCGGGATTGTTGTAGAAAGTTCTATCCAATGATTTTGCTTTGCCGTTAAGGTATTGCCGTATCCATCTTCAATACAGTAGCTGAGAAGAACATTTTCAGAAGAATGTACCTTTTCTCCTTTTCCTTCACATGTTTGTTCTGTATATAAATATTTAGGGATAAGTTCCTGTAGTGAGGATTTTTCTGACATATTGGCAAACAACTCATTGCTGAATTGTAAATGTTTCTGAGCTTTACGTAGTCCAGCAAGTGAGCCAGGAAATACATGATTTTTACCTTGTTTGGCATTTGAAATGTCAGCTTGGCAAAAAGCTTGAATGAATTCTGGTACAGTCTCACCATCCAATTGAGAAGTCGTAGACCAAACCATCTTTGCAAGCAATAGTTCAAGATTTCCGTTCAATTCTAATGAAGAGGCAGGAAGAATATTCGAAATGCTGGGTTGATTTCCGGAAATTTTCCCCACTATATACTCCAAACAATCGGAACGCTTTAGTAGATCTTGAACTTTTTTTTGCGTAACTGTTAAATCCTTAATTAAACGAGAGTTAGATGGATGTTGATAGGCGCCGAAAATGAATCTAGGTACTTCTTGAGAAAGAGAGAGAGGAGTCTCTATTTTTCGTGATACAATAGCCTCTAGTTCTTCATTCAGATCAGAAAATCCCACACCAGGATGTACTATGCAGGTCTCAGAATCACTACCAACTTCCCTCTCCTTTTGAGCTAAAAAAAGAGCTCTAATTTGCATTTCCTCTAGATCAACAAGAGAGTTTTGCCTCATCCAATTGCTGTGGGGTGTAAAAGGCGGTTGGTCTTCCTTTAACAAAGCATTTTGAATCAATTCAGCTCTACTATGCATGAGACTGTTGTAAGTCCCAAATCCAAGTACGATACCTATTAATACATTATCTTCTCTCAAAATTTCACTAAGAGGTTCCTCAGAAAAAAGAATATAGGTAAGAAGTTGATCTGTCTCAATTGAGGGGCCTAATACATAGCGAAAAAGGAAGAGGTTTTTTTCAACTTCTTCTTTTAATTTAGGAACATTAATAAAGAGTAGTTCGTATGTGGGATAATTGAATGGCTTGGATGGAATTTCTGTTGCTTTTAAGACAAAATCCTTTTGAGTAGGTTTGATTTTTTTCCAAACTCGAATCGCTTCTCTAGCGAAAGTGTCAGTTTGAAAATTTCGACTTTGGGGAGCAATTAAATTATCAATTGGAAAGATGTTGATTTGAGAAATTGGCTTATTTCCTTCAAGAACGTAGCCATATTCCGAGTATGTAATCATCCATTTAAAAAAGCGATCCAGAATGGAATATTCTTCCCCATCTTCTATTTGAATAGGTTTTGCAAATACTTGAGTCAATAAGAGGAGTAGGCAAACACCAATACTCCTCATTTTATGAAAAGTAGATGGAAACAAGTTAGGAACCCCCGTATCGGGCTGTTTCGTTTTTATAGGAACAACAATATCCATCACAATAGAAGGGACAACCTAAAAATGCACAACCACCACAGAGAGGACAGGCTCTGGTATGGCCACGAGGACACTTATACCATCCACCTGTTGCTTTCACTACCCATTCTTCTCCCTTCTTGATCACGGAATGTACCGGTAGCAGATTCCCTTCGTAATTTACCATGATCCCTTCTGAGGAAATGATCAGCTGGTCCAAAGAAACAGTAAGTACTATTTCTTCTAAACTGATATCATTAGAGCTTTCTGCTGCATGGATAAGAGGAATTCCCATTGCAAAAACTAAAAACAGAATAAAAAATATTTTTTTCATAACAGACCTCCATGTTGTCTGGTTTTAAAAACTTCGACAGAAGTAGAATGGATTTTTCAGAAGTTTGCAGTCAAGTCCCTTTATCGAGAAACCAGGGCGATCGCCCTGCCTGTATCTATACTGTGCATGTAGCAAGATCCATTGAAAGATGAATTCAGGGATGAGCTGTGATGGCAATAATTGTAATCTGTTTTTTGTCGGGCCCATAACACCAGAACACCCTGTAGGCAGCTGGAGTATTGTTTTGGGCGGATGCTTCAAAAACCTTTTGGGAAAAATCCCAAGGATGCTCAAGTGAAGAGTAAGGGTGAGTTTCAAGGCCAGGATGGCGCGGGTTCTCTTGTAAATGTTTGAGCGTTTTTTTGACCTGCTTGAAGAGGCTTTCTTGCTTTGAGTATTTGCTTTTTTGTTTCTTCTCTCTTTTACCTTTTATCTCATTTGCTTGGGTGTCCAGCTCACGGTAAACACGTTCAGCTTCCTCAGTCCATTGCAGGTCAAACACTCTTTTTTCCTATTTTTCGTCGGTTTTGCCCAGGTCTATAACATTACTTTTTAATCGCTTCTGTTTAGCTTGTTTAAGCCCTTTTAACACAGATTCTTTAGCTTCAGCATTCTTGTGAAGCCAAACCTCTCTTTGGGGCATTAAAACGGCTTTTTCGAGAATCACCCGACCATCTTTATCCTCAGTAATGAGGTACCGTTCTCTAGCATGCCGTATTCCTAAGGGAATTCTTCCCTTGGAATCAGCAACTACATCGTGTAATGGCTCCATAAACCCTCCTGCTGTTGTGTTTAATTTTAGTATAACTGATGTGGGCTATAATGTCAAGTGGGATCCTCCCACAAAACCGTCCGTACTCGTACCCACCAAACACCTCCCATTGTGCTTAAGGAAGTTTTGGAGTATGATGGGGGACTTATGGAGAGCAAAATAGAAGAGGCGATAGAGGCGATTGGGCGTGGGGAATTCGTGATTGTGATTGATGATCCCGACAGAGAGAACGAAGGTGATCTGATCTGCACAGCTGAGGCGATGACCCCAGAGAAGATGTCCTTCCTCCTCCAACACACAAGTGGTATTGTCTGCGTCCCGATGGAAGGGAGCCGTCTTGAAAAACTCCAGCTCCCCCCGATGGTTTCCCATAATACTGAGCTCCATCGAACTGCCTTCTCTGTGTCGGTTGACGCCAAAGAGGGGACGACAACGGGGATCTCCTCCCAGGAGAGAGCTCTAACGATTAAGAAGCTGGCCGATCCGAAAGCTTTGGCAGGCGATTTCCGCCGTCCTGGCCATATCTTCCCATTATGCGCCAAGGAGGGAGGGGTTTTGAAACGGGCAGGCCATACAGAAGCTGCAGTCGATCTTGCGCGAATGGCGGGAAAAGAGCCGGTAGGAGTGCTGTGTGAAATCGTCCGCCCTGATTATTCCATGGCAAGAGTCCCTGAGCTGGAAAAATTTGCTGAAGAGCACAAGATCCCCATAATCACGATCGCCGATTTGATCCGTTATAGAAGACAGCACGAGAAGCTGGTCCATTGTGTATCTAAAGCCCGCCTCCCAACCCCATATGGGGAATTCACTGCCTACGCGTATGAGTCGTCCCTTGATGGGGTGCAACATCTCGCTCTTGTGAAGGGAGAGGTTAGGGGTAAACAAGACGTGCTTGTCCGGGTCCATTCAGAATGCCTCACAGGGGATATCTTCGGTTCGGTACGGTGCGATTGCGGCTCACAACTCCAAAAAGCCTTGAAAACGATCAGTGAGTGTGGAGAAGGTGTAGTCGTCTACTTAAGAGGGCAAGAGGGGCGAGGAATCGGCTTAGGGCATAAACTGAGAGCTTATACCCTCCAAGATGGTGGACTCGACACGGTAGAAGCTAATGAAAAGCTCGGCCTGCCTGTAGACTCGCGAGAGTATGGGATCGGGGCACAAATCTTAGCTGATCTCGGTCTCTCCTCCATCCACCTGCTGACAAACAACCCGGCGAAATATGGGGGGTTAGATGGATATGGACTTGAGGTAACAAGACGTGTTCCCCTTCCCCCTACGATTACCAAAGAAAATGCCCACTATTTGCGTACAAAAAAAGAGAAAATGGGTCATGAGCTAGGGGAGATTGTCTATGCCGAACTTTGAAGGAGACTACCAAGCAAAAGGACACCGCTACGCTCTTGTTATAGCCCGTTTCAATCTTCCGATCACAAAAGCGTTACTGGAGGGAGCAATCGATGCCTTGACAAGACACGGCGTTTCAGAAAGTGACATCACAACAGCCTGGGTTCCTGGCTCTTTTGAGCTCCCCTTGGCAGCGAAAAAACTGGCCGTTTCGAAGAAGTTCGACGGGGTGATCTGTTTGGGAGCTGTGATCCGAGGAGAGACCCCTCATTTCAATTTTATCGCTGCCCAAGCAGCAAGTGGAACCCTACAAGCCTCCCTAGAGACCGGTGTCCCTGTGATCTTTTCCGTCCTAACGACAGAAACCAAAGAGCAAGCTGAGATCCGTTCCGGAACGAAGGGAGGAAACAAGGGTTTTTCAGATGCTCTTGCGGCAATCGAGATGGTGAATCTCCTCAAACAACTCTCCTAAAGCCCCTATGCGCCTTAAGAAACTCAAAATTTCCGGCTTTAAATCATTTGCCGATAAGATCGTACTCGATTTCGATTGTGAAAAGATTGCCATTGTGGGCCCAAATGGGTGTGGGAAGTCGAATATTGTCGATGCGATCCGGTGGGTATTAGGGGAACAATCAGCCAAATCACTACGCGGCGAGAAGATGCACGACATCCTCTTTGCCGGATCAGCTTCGAGAAAGCCCCTCAATGTAGCAGAAGTCTCTCTTACCCTTACAGATATTGATGGGAAGCTCCCTCTTGAGTATGAGGAGGTAGTCGTCACACGTCGTCTCTATAGAAAGGGCGAATCAGAGTACCTCATCAATAACCAGCAAGCCCGTCTTCGTGACTTAAATGACCTGTTTCTCGGAAGTGGGATTGGAAAAAATGCCTTCTCAATCTTTGAACAAGGGAAGCTTGACCAAGTGATCAACACCTCCCCACAAGAGAGGAGAGCGCTGTTTGAGGAGACCTCTGGAATCTCTCGCTTTCTGCTGCGAAAAAAAGAGACCGTAAAAAAGCTCAATGAGGTATCTGAAAACTACCAAAGGGCAAACGACCTCTACCAAGAGGTGGAAAGCCAAGCAACGCAGCTAAAGAGGCAAGCTTCTCTGGCCAAAAACTACCAAAAAAACCGAGACCGCCTCTCCATTCTCGAAAAAGGGCTTCTTGCAACCCGTTGGAAGGTTTTTTCGGAAAAATCCGATGAGATTGAAACCACCTTGCACTCGGTCCAAGAGGCGATCAAGCAAGCCCATAACCAAACGGTTGCCTCCGAAGAGGAACTTGAGAAAAGCAAGCGCTTATACGCTTCTCTGCAAGAAAAAACCCGTGAAAAGGAGAAAATTCTCCACGAAATCGAAACCCAGATCAGGGTTAAAAAAGCCCAAAAAGAGCATCTGCAACGTCGTCTAGAGGAGATAAAGAAAGAAAGGCTATCCCTTACTGAAGAAGGAAATTCTTTGCGTGATGTCGTGAAAAAGCTCTCGATGGAGAAAGGGAGAAAAGAAGAAGAGCTCGCCACGCTCGAAAACGAAAAATCGACTCTAGAAAAGGTCCTGCAGGATGCACAAGCAAGTTATAACGAAGAGAAAAAGGAGCAGAATGCTCTTAGAGAAAAGTGGAAAAATTCGAATGCAAAGTATGTCGAGCTTCTCCAATTAGAAAGTTCCCTTTCCCGTAAACTCCAAGAAGAGAAAAGCCGCATTGAGTCGCAAAACCAATCCCTCGAAACCCTCGTAGCAGAAAAAGAAGAACTGCAAAAAGAGCTAATGGAGAAGAAGGAAGAAGAGAGAGGTCATCGTGAAAAATTCTCTTCCCTTACCCAAGAGGTAGAAAAGCGGGGAAGCAAAGTCGAAGCCCAAGAAAAAGAGTTTCTAGCCATACGAGAGAAGAGAAAAGAGTCCCAAAGTGCTCTCCAACACATTGAGAAGAAACAATCGGAGAAGCGTGCTCGAGAAAAAGTGCTTGCCCATCTCAAGGAGGAGTATGAAGGGTTCTCCATGGGGGCAAAAAAGCTTTTGCAAGCCAGCAAGGATCAAAAACACCCCCTCTACCAAAAACTCTCTCCTCTTTTCGCAGCTTTGCAAAAAGAGGTGGGGTATGCAGAGCTTTTGGCAGTTGCGCTAACCTCCTACCGAGATACTCTTCTTGTTGAGTCAGAAGAGGATCTTCATCAGGTGCTCGACTTTGCTTTCATAGAGAAACTCACCGGCTTTTCCCTTCTTTGTCAGGAGGCTATTTCCTCTTCTAATGGAAAAGCTGACTCCGCCCACCTTACCTCAAGGCCCATCGGAGAGCATCTTCTGGAAGGGATCAAAATCGTGGAAAATCTCCCCACCCCCTTGCAAAAGAATCTTCTCACAAAAGGGGGGATATGGGTCAACGAGAAGGGAGTTGTCTCTCTCCCCTCTTCTGGAAAAGGGCAGAATACGTTTTTGCGAGATCAAGAACTCAAAAATCTATCGAAAGAGCTTTCTCAACTTGAAAAAGAGAAAAAAGAAGTAGAGAATCGAAGCCACACTCTCCAAGCAGAAGAAGAAGAGAAAGAACGCTCACGTAATGTTGCGGCCATGTATCGGCAAAGCCAAGAGATGAACCTAGTCCAGGAAAATTTCCACCTTCAGCAGGCTCTTTCCACTATCGAAAAAATTTCCACAAAACTCAAATCTCTCGAAATGAGAGAGGAGAAGCTGCTCGAAACGGCAAGAAAATCAGATGCAAACGCCTCTCTTGCCAAGAAGCTAGCAGAGGTAATCACCGAAAAGGAGCGTCTGCAACTCCTTTCCCAAGAGGAGGAGAAGGAATACGCCGCAAAAGAGCAGCAAATCCAAAAAAGCTTCTCTTTTTGGCAAGAGAGGGAAGCTAAGTTCCGTGATTGTGAACGGAGGTGGGGACTCGCTCAAAAAGAACTTGCTCTTATTCTGACAAGAGAAGAACAGACCCAGGAGAGACTCCATGCTTGCGAACGCAAACTTGCCCAACTGGGAGGGAACTTAGAGAACCTCAAAAAAGATTTGGAGCGTGATGCAACTATTCCAGAAGAGAGGCAAATTCCTCTCCGTAAAGAACTCGCCTCTCTTGAAAAAGAAGGAAAACTTCTCTTTTCTCTGCTAAAAGAGAAAGAGAAACAGCTGGTAGAGAGGCAAAAACATCTGCAGGTTTTGGAAAAAGAGAGAGTGCGCTATGAGATCTCTCTTGCCTCAGAAAGGGTGGAGAAAACAAGCCTAGAACATGAATTACAGGAACGTTTTTCTCTAAAACCTCATGAGATAGCACCTCTAGCTACCCCTTTCGAAGAGGCTGAAAAAGAGATCCGCCACCTCCAAGTTGCGATTGAAAAAGCGGGAGCCGTAAATTTAGCAGCAATTGAACAATATCAAGAGCAAGAGAGCCGCTCTCAGTCTCTTCTTGAGCAAATTGAAGACTTGAAACAAGCGAAAAACGATCTTGAAACAGGGATCAATGCCCTCCAAAAAGAGAGTCGAAAAAGGTTCCGAGAAACATTTTTCAGAATCCAAAAGAATTTCCAAAGAAATTTCCAGATTTTGTTTGAGGGAGGAGAGGCAGATCTCCAGTTGACTGACAGTAACGACATTTTAGAAGCCGGAGTCGAGATCATCGCCAAACCGCCGGGGAAACAGATGCGCTCTATCTCCCTTCTGTCTGGAGGTGAAAAGTGTTTAACCGCCCTTGCTCTTCTCTTCTCCTTTTTTGAGGAGAAGCCAGCTCCCTTTTGTCTCCTGGATGAGGTAGATGCCCCTCTTGATGAGACCAATATTGGGAGATTCACCTCGATTCTGTCCCAATACACCTCATCTACACAATTTATTCTCATCACCCACAACAAGAAAACAATGACGATGGCCGATCGGTTAATCGGTGTCTCTATGGAAGAAAAAGGAGTCTCTAAGTTACTTTCTTTGTCTTTTGAAAAGCAAAATAAGGTAGAAGTAGCAGTATGAAGATCGGAATCCCTAAAGAGCTAAAGAACCATGAATACCGGGTAGGAGCTACCCCAGGTCTTGTGAGCATGCTCACAAAAAGTGGGCACTCCGTCTTTGTCCAAACCCATGCCGGCCACAGAATTGGTTTCACCGACGAGCACTACGTCCAAGCGGGAGCCGTTATTCTCCCTACGATCGAAGCGGTCTATGGAGAGGCGGAGATGATCGTAAAGGTCAAAGAGCCCCAATCGGCCGAGTTTCCTCTTCTCAGACAGGGGCAAATCCTCTTCTGCTTCCTCCACCTAGCACCCAATCCTGAACAACTCAAACACCTGATTGAACGAAAGGTGGTTGGCATCGCTTTTGAAACCGTAACCGATGAGGCGGGCCATTTGCCCCTTCTTACCCCGATGAGTGAGGTAGCTGGGCGGATTGCCATCCAAGTGGGAGCCCATGCCCTCCAGATGCCCCAAGGGAGGAAAGGACTCCTTCTCGGCGGCGTTCCAGGTGTTGCCCCTGCGAAGGTAATCGTCATTGGAGGAGGAATCGTCGGAACGCAAGTGGCTCGGATGGCTCTTGGCTTCTGCGCCGATGTAACCATTCTAGAAAGACGCCTCTCTCGACTCCGAAAGCTCGACGACCTCTATGGCCCCCATCTCAAAACCCTCTATTCAACCCCTGTAGCCGTTGAGGAAGAGGTCGAAAAAGCCGATCTTGTCGTAGGAGCTGTCCTAATCCCTGGGAAAAAGGCCCCCCGACTCATCACGGAAGAGATGATCAAGAAAATGTCGCCTGGGAGCGTCTTTGTCGATGTCGCGATCGACCAGGGAGGGTGTTCCGAAACCTCACGACCCACCAGCCACTCTGATCCGATCTACCACGTACATGATATCGTCCACTACTGCGTTGCCAATATGCCAAGTGCTTGCAGCTTAACCTCCACCCAAGCTCTTGCCAATGCGATAGCTCCCTACGTTATGGAACTTGCAGACAAAGGGTACAAACAAGCCCTCAAGGAAAACGAGGGCCTCCGCAACGGACTCAACGTAGCACACGGCTGGGTCACCAACGCCCACGTCGCACACGACTGCGGCTACCCCTGCCACCCCCCCGAAGAGTTCCTCTGAAATCGACCACCCCTTCCTTTCTCTTAGACGAACAAGCCCCCCCCCTCCAGAAAAGCTTTAGAAGAAGCTCTCCATGACTCAGCTATTTGCAAAATAATGATTCCAAAAGATTTGATTTAAAGCTTCCGCTTCTTCTGCAGATAAAATTTTATCTTCGGTTTGACGCAAAGATTTTGAAACAGAAACAACATCAAAAGCTTTGCAGGATTTTAAAAATCGACGAATTTTTTTTCCCAAAAGATGGAAAGCATTTCTTTGTTCCTCCTCACACTTAGTTAGAAAATCGTTATTTCGAATAAAAGCTAGGTCAAGAGGTACAAGGGGATTTAGTTTTCCAATCGAGTCATGCACCTCAACTAGTTTAACCACAATCTTTAGATAAATTCCTTTTTCAAGGTAAGTATGCACACCATAAGCTAAGGCAGGATGAATAAAAATCTCTCTTTTTTCACCCATTTTCATTCCTTTTATTCCATGGGCAAAGCCAGGGATTGTCTCATGAAGATCAAGAATTTCATTAGAGCCACAATGCAAACATTTTCCATGGGGATCATATATTTCAAAATCTACACGAACTGAAGTCTCAGTTTTTAAAGAACGCCCTTCAGTTTGTTGTAAAATTTGATAATATAAATAAGAATCCAATACACTAACAAAATCACTTTTTTCTTCTAATTTCGAAAAAAATTGATCTGCTTCAATTATGTTTTCCCTAGCAAGAGCGACATTTTTACTAAAACCTGGAAATGAAGCCATCCGATGTGTCTGTAAATCATCATTAATCCTCTCATTGCTTAATAAGCCTTCGAGAAAAAATGAAACATCTTGTTTATTAATATCTCGGATTAGACTTTTTATTAATTTTGCTAGTGTGATATTTGGATTTACGTTTGAAAACTGCAAGCATTCATAACTCAAATTTTCAATAACAACTTTTTCTTCTGCAATAACCTCTAAAATGTCTTGAAGAAATGTTGGAGATTGCATTAATTTTATAATATCTTTTTGAGTCTCTTCCAGTTCATCAATGCGTTGCTTATTTTCTTCTAAGTTGTTGACACACCCAAAAATGAAAGAAGGCTTTTGGTTAGTAAGTTGTTCAGATGGAAGATCTATTTTTTTCATCAACCCTTCCTGCTCTTCAGAAAGAGAAGAAAATCCAAAACCAGGTTTTAAAAATTTATTATTTACGATGTTTTCATCCTCAGAAGTGAACAAAAGCATCTCTTTCCATGAGTCATCACATAGTGCAACTTTCGAAGATAATGGAGGCACGTCTCGTGCGAAAGCCGATTCCATAATCTTTTCTAATCTCCCAACAAAAAGAGAGTGTTGAACACCATATCCTAGAACTATACCGATAAGTACCTGATCATCATTAAAAACTGCATTGAATGAACTATTTTCTGCGAGAAGCAATTCTAGCAAAGATTCTGGAGTAACAGAAGGACCCAGAACATACTGAAACAATGCTAGATTTTCTCTTACAACTTTTAAAAATAAAAATCGATTGACACTAAGAATATATTCATCTTTATGATTGATGCGAAAACATATATTTTTTGAATGAAATATTGGACGTGTTAATATTTTGCTTGCACCCCATACAGAAGCTGAAAATTTGTGAAATTCATTCTCGAGAAGAATATTATTTGGTGAGAATGCTTGAATACAAATAGGTTTTTTATCGTAAAAAACATACCCTGACTCAGTATTCTCTAATAATAACTTAAAAAAAGGTGATAAGTAAGTTGCATCTTCTATAGAAATTTTTTCTTCAGCAAAAATGATGCTTAAATGAATACACATCAACACTAACAAAAAAAAGATCTTCTTTGATCGAAACAAAAACCACCTCAAGAATTTAATTTATTTCCTCAACCCTCAAAATCAGTGCGATTTTTTTCTCTCCACTTCTTAATCGTCCCCCATCTTAGGCTAGGATACCTGCCAAGTAGTGACAGCAAGTGAAAAATGATAGACAGAAGAATCTTAGTTTCTTCGTGCCCATGCCCGACTTCTTTCCTGCGTTGAGACAGATAGACCAACTTTTGCTTTTTTCGGGCCGGGCACGGTTATATAACGAACCCCCTTTGCGCGGCTACTATGTTGACTAGGATTCAGTCATGACTTGCAGGTGTTTCTGCGCCTAGGTAGGGGTTTTGTCAACATTTTCACCCATAACATCTACATCTTGCAGGACACCACATAACCCCACAACCACCGCATGCAGAATGCCAAATGGAATGGTTATTACGGCACGTACCTAATGCACTACCTATTTGTTCAGCTAATACAAATAGTCCATTTGAATCAAAATTTAGTTGAGAAACCATAATTTCCACTTCCATACCATTATGATCTTTTATCAGAAGAAATATCCCTTCGTCAGATACGATCAGAGAATCTTGGGTCAAATATATTTTATCTCCGATACAGTTCAGTGTGGAATCATCAATCTCAAAACTTGATTGTTGCTTTTGTTCAACCGTCTGGGCTGACGATACAGAAAACATAGCCAATAAAAGTAACATGAAAAGTGAAAATTTTGCGCACATTTGACACATCCTTTGTAATTTCTACACAGCTCTCAAGGCTATGTAAAGGACAGGCTAATACTATTTAAAATTTCGGTCAAGAAAAACTGCAACCCTGCAACTCTGTAGCAATTCCCGCTATTTCCAAGATTGATGCTCAGTTATTTACGTAGAGAAAAAAATGCTCCTCAAAATCCAAAACAGCCTTAGAAGTGCTTTTGAGTAGGGAGTGCGCATTTTTGTTCATTCGCTTTAAAGATGGTAAAATGGAATTTTATTTACGGTCGATTTTCGAGAGGAAATACCTTCTTTTTTCCTAGCAAAAGAGCTGGAAAAAAATAGCGGGAATTGCTGTACATGATGGAACTTGCAGACAAAGGGTACAAACAAGCCCTCAAGGAAAACGAGGGCCTCCGCAACGGACTCTGCGTAGCACATGGTGGGTCACCAACGCCCACGTCGCAAGCGACTGCGGCCCCTTACTCCCACTCCTCCCACTCCTCCCACTCCTCCGAAGAGTTTCTCTTATCAATACTATTACGAACCAAGAGACCAATGATGGAAGAAGCATCAAAAAGTAGTATCCCTGTGGAGACTCCAATCATCGAGTAGGCTGCCGCAGGAGACAACATATGGAAAACATGCCCCAAACCTCCGATAGCAAGCAATGAGATCACAGCTAGCATATCAAATACCATAGATCCAACATGAAGACTCCTAGTCGCCGATGCTGAGAAACATCCGGAACCGGAGACTCGTATCTCTCCCGTTCTATTCTCAAGGTCCCGCCATTCTGAACCCGAGAATAGACCGCAGCCATAAGTCAAGGTTCTCTTAGATTGACAACTACGCATAAATACACCTACGCCAAGCATATTTTTTCCTCCTTTATTTGCTGTGTTACATCAAGGTTACATCAAGTTAGGAGGATTATACCATGTTTGACAAAAACATTGCAAGTTTTTATTATTATGTCCTGCCACACTCTTAGTTACAAAGATATAATAAAGACTGCTCGTCAATACCAGTTTCCCTAATTGGCACAAAATTCCACTGTATCTCAGCGATCTAACACTGGGTTCTCATTATTTACATAATGCTTGGAGAATGATGCGTAACACATCTTTTTTCTCGATGATGTCCTCGATTTTGTCTCGTTCCATGGAATATTTTTCCTGAAGAAGTTGGACTTCCTCGGTATGGGGATCTCCAAAAAACGTGATCGGCAGCACTGTTGCACCATTGCTTACAACCAGTCTAGAGAATTTCCACGATCTTTTTTCTGGATTGTTTTTAGACTGATCCCCCTCGATATAGGAGTTTTTAAATGTAAATTTTTCCTCTTGAGCGCAGAGAATCACTTCCAAATTCACTAGATTAGCATTTTCATCGGTCTTACCCAACTTGTACTGTTTGGATGATTCCACACCAAATCCAAATAAAAATCCCAAAAAAGCGTGATCAGCATCAAATAATGAGTCGATATTGTGCTCTTCTAAATTTTTAAAAAAAGACCTTCCAGAGAACTTTTTTCTCTTTTCAGTGTTATTCAGAAATTCTTCATTTTTTAAGGTATTTGGAGGCTATACAAGGGCTTACAAGAATATAAGCTTTTTCCCTCTGAGGGCATGAAGAAGCAACTGGAAGAGGATTTTGATGAGCTATTTTTGAAAAATCAGACGGCAAGCCCTACATTGAACCATCAATTAGCAAAGACCTATGCCAAGAAAGAAGAGCTTCTCAGGGTATTGGAGCGACCGGAAACACCCTTGCACAATAACGGAACTGAAACAGATGCAAG
>JAAKFR010000048.1 GCA_011064985.1 Chlamydiota bacterium | reverse complement strand
GCAAAAATGGAAAATAGAAATGTTAAATTCCTCATGTTATTGTTCGATTTTATTTTCCATTTTTGCTCTCTCCTTAAGGGAAACTCCTCTTACGAGGAGGAGGCCGGATTTAAGAAATCCTTTATGTCTCTCACGCCTTCGTGCCTTTGTGCCTTTGTGTTAAAGCTTTGTGTCTTGCTTCTGAAAAGTTTGCGTATTCATTGTTCTCTGAGGGATGAGCAAGAACACCACCTACTTCGTGCCTGAGGATGGGAACTTGGACCTTTAACCGATTTGGGTTACACCCATTACTGATATCCCATGAAAAATAGGAGTCTGACTTCTAATTTTCATGGGAAAAGCCTTGACAACTCTCAATTCACCATGAAAAATAGGAGTTGGAGTTCTATTTTTCATGGAGAGAGATGAAAAGAGAAGAATGTATTAAGCGGATTGAGTTTGCCTTTAAAGTACACCCTGTAGTGGCCTTGCTAGGGCCACGCCAGTGTGGAAAGACTACCTTAGCGAATCACTACACGAAAAGATATGCCATCCCTGAGAAGAACTATTTCGACCTAGAAAATGAGCGTGACTTGGCTAGGTTAGAAGACCCGATGCTCACTCTTAGCCAACTCTCTGGATTAATCGTAATCGATGAAATCCAGAAGGTTCCCGATCTTTTTCCAACTTTACGTGTCCTTGTCGACAAGAAAAGCCTCGACCAAAGATACCTGATCCTAGGAAGCGCATCGAGAGATTTGATCCGTCAATCCTCGGAAACATTAGCTGGACGTATTGGCTATCTAGAACTCACCCCTTTTACGTTAGGAGAAGTGGACATCAGAAGCGAGAATTGTGGATCCGGGGAGGGTACCCCCTTTCGTATCTTGCTGAGGAAGAAAAAATCAGCATTGAATGGAGAAAAGCATTTATTCGCACCTATCTCGAAAGGGATATTCCAGCACTTGGGATCGAGATCCCCCCAGAAAACCTCCGCCGTTTTTGGATGATGTTGGCTCATTATCATGGATCGATTTTCAACGCCTCCGAGATCGGGAGATCCATTGGGTACACCTACAAAACGATCCAACAATATGCCGATATCCTCTCAGGAACATTCATGATCAGGCAACTCCGCCCTTGGTTCGAAAATATAGGCAAAAGGCAAGTAAAATCCTCCAAAATCTACATGCGGGATAGTGGAATCTTTCACACTTTACTCGGTATTGGAAGCGAAGAAACCCTCCTGTTACATCCAAAACTCGGGGCCTCTTGGGAAGGATTTGCTCTTGAGGAGATCATTCGCTACCATCAAGCTGAGACTGAAGAGTGTTTTTTTTGGGCAACTCATCAGCAAGCAGAACTCGATTTGCTTATTTGCAAGGGGGGAAGAAAGCTAGGCTTTGAATTCAAGTACTCAAGCGCCCCCAAATTGTCAAACTCTATGCGAATTGCTGTGCAAGACCTCAAGCTCGATTCCCTAAAAGTGATCTATCCTGGCACCATTGATTATCCAATAACAGAGAAGGTAGACGCGTGTGGATTAGAGGGGTATATACTCAAGCATAGGTAAGGGATTGGGCAAGAGAGAGGCCACGAGAGGTGAGGGCTACCTCATCGGAGTTGTGGTAGACGACAAAATTGGCTTTCATCAGCCCCTTGAGAATATTTTTTGTTTGTCTATCAGAGTAGCCGAGGTTGGATCCGACACAAGCTGGGTCGACACCCCTTTCTGGGGAGCCTTCTACAAGGCGGTAGAGTTCTGTTAAGTATTTTTCGTCTTTAGTCATTTTTTCTTTAAACGGGGTCCGTGGGGGGTATCCTCCATGAGGTAGCCACTGGCTAAGATCTCATGGCGGAGCTGATCGGCAAGCTCCCAATTTTTCTGTTTGCGGGCCTCTTCTCTTTGCTCCAACATCTCTTGCAAGTAGAGGGGAGGAGGCTCTTCTGTCTCAAAGGAGAAACATCCAATTACCCGGTTAAACTGTTGGAGCACATAAAGGGCCTCAGCTGCATCCCCCTCGGTGAGCGCTTGCTGATCTTGGAGAGAGTTGAACTCGTGCATCAGATCAAAAAGCGCTGCTAGAGCGACAGAGATGTTGAGGTCATCGGCAAGGGCTTGAGAAAATTTGGGTATAGCCCGTTGCAAAGCCTCTCTAGCTTGTTCAGAGTGGGGAGCATCTGGAGTCGCGATTTCTTGCATTCTGCGGATAAAATCGTTAATCCTCTGAAGTGAGCTTCGAGCCCCTTCCATCCCCTCGAAAGTGAAATTGAGCTGCGTACGATAGTGGGTGTGGAGGAGCATGTAGCGCACTTCTGTGCCAGAAAAGCCCTTATTGAGAAGGTCGCGCAGAGTATAGAAATTTCCGAGACTCTTCGACATTTTTTTGTGGTTCACAATGAGGTGTTCAGAGTGGAGCCAGTAGCGGACAAAGCCTTTATCGGAAAAAGCTTCCGACTGGGCAATCTCGTTTTCATGGTGGGGAAAAACGTTGTCAACAGCACCACAATGGATATCGATACTCTCACCAAGAAGAGAATGAGCCATGGCCGAACACTCTAAATGCCACCCAGGCCGCCCTTTGCCAAAGGGACTCTCCCAAAAAATGTGTCCATCACGGGTCGGATCGTAGGCTTTCCACAAGACAAAATCGGAGACATTCTCTTTGTCATATTCGTCTTCTGCTATCCGGCGATCTCCTGCTCCCACTTTGAGCTCTTCTAACTTGAGATGAGAGAGGCGTCCATAGCGGGGAAATTTTTCGATAGAGAAGTAGATGCTGTGGTCCTTGCTTTTGTAGGCGTACCCTTTGTCTATGAGTTTTTGGATAAAGTCGATCATCTGAGGGATATAGTCGGTGGCTGCAGGGTAATTTTCCGCAGGTTCGATCCCAAGAGTTTTTATATCGCAAAAAAAGGCGTTCTTGTAGGGCTTTGTGTAGTCTTCAAGAGATTGTTCCAGATGGATGGCACCTTTGATCGTTTTGTCATCGACGTCGGTCAAGTTCATCACCTGGTGGACCTGATACCCAAAAAAACGCAAGGTTCTCCTCAAGAGATCTTCAAACACATAGGTGCGAAAATTGCCGATATGGGCATAGTGGTAGACCGTGGGGCCGCAGGTATACATCTTCACCAGGTTGTGGGAATGGGGACGGAAGACCTCTTTCTCTCGCTTCTCAGTATTATAAAAATAGAGGGGAATCGAGGGAACGGCAAGCCCCTCTACCATTTCTTTTCCTACCATCTCGCACCTTCAAAATTCGTTCCATCCCGCCTTATACCAAACCCCCGAAATTTAGAACATTGGACTCTTAAAAACCTCAACTTGAGCTTGACTTTTGGCTGATTTTGCTCCCATTTGAACGATCTCTCGCTTGCCGTATCACTTAATACTGTCTGCGCTCGAGATCGTCCAACTGGAAGCAAAATCCCCAAAAGCCCTTGGCAACACGTCCTTCGTTTTATCATAGTCGCAAAATTACCATTTTTTGGTAATATTTAAAATTACCATTTTTTGGTAATATTTAAAATTACCATTTTTTGGTAATATTTATGGAAAGGTATTTTATGTCGGTTCACACGAAAATGCACCCTACTAATCATTCTAACAAGGCAAATTCTAACAGAATCCCAAGGCGTTCATCTGCTAAGGAACTGATTGAGAAATATAGTGAGACCGGGATGCTAATCCGAGGGGGACGCCACAAGGCCAACCTTACCCAAAAGGAACTAGCTGAAAAAATCGGAGTTTGGCCTCATCACATTAGCGAGATGGAACATGGGAAACGTCCGGTTGGGAAAAAAATGGCTCAAAAACTAGGCAAGGTTTTCAAGGTAGACTACCGAGTGTTTCTCTAAATCCTAAATTCCATTTCTCAATTGGGAGGTGAGGCGGCGGTAGTCGATCTTGCCGGTAGCAAGGAGAGGGATATACGTGACTGCGTGATGGGCCCGGATCCGGATAAGATTGCTCATTCCACTCTCTTTGAGTACTCGATTCACCTCTCCTAAGGGAGGAGAGAAAGTAGTGAAAAGGTGAAGCTCGCTCTTTTTCCCCTCTTGCTCTTTTGGGCAGACAGCGAGTGATGGCTCAGAGGGGTTGAGTTTCCACCCCATTTTGGGAGCAGCTTCGAGCAGGATCTCTTCAACAGCAGCAAGACTGACCATCTCCCCTCCGATTTTCATAAACCGCTTCAGCCGACCAGAAATTGTCAGATACCCACGCGTGTCAAGGTAGCCGAGATCTCCAGTCAAGTACCATTTTTTCTCCCCTATTTCGAGAAAAGGAGAGGCGAGTTTTGGATCGAGATATCCAGAGAAGATATTGGGGCCTGTTGCCAAAATTAACCCCGACTCTCCAATCGGAATAGTTTCATGAGTTTCAGGATGAACAATTTTGATCTCAACTCGTGGTAGAGGGCGCCCCACTCCCTGACACTTTTCTCCAGGTGGATTAAGAGTCAGAATGGGGGCACACTCGGTGATCCCATACCCTTCCAGAAGTTGAGCAGAAGGGGTCATTTCCTCGATTTTTTCAAAGAGATCCGCAGGGGTTTTCTCGGCACCTGTCACCACTAGGCGAAGGGATTGTAATTGTGAGGGCTTAGCAACCCGAAGAAGATTTCTCAAAAAGGTCGGAGCCAAGCAAAGGAGTGTCACATCCCACTTTTCAATAGCAAGGGCCATCCGCCTTCCATCTGTAGGATTTGGCGAGTAGGCAACCCGTAGACCCGCTAGTAGAGGGAAAATCCCCGTCACATTAAAACCAAAAGAGTGAAAGGAGGGGAGAACACCAAGAAGAACCTCATCAGAACGGATTTTTACCATTTCAAAAGCATCTTTCTGATTTGCAATCAAGTTGCGGTGAGAAAGAGGGACACCCTTGGGAAGACTTTCGGTCCCGCTAGTAAAGAGGATGACAGCAGGGTCATCTTCAGAAAGACGGTGGAGACCAAAACGACGGAGAAGAGAGCTTGGTTTTCGGAAGGTCCCCCAAAAAGCCTTCCACTTCTGTCTCCAAGAAAAATCTCTTCTAATCTCTTCGAGTAATAGAATCTGGTTATCGAGTCCACCTAGCTCGACATTATCGAGCCTGTCGAGAAAATTCCATGCGCTGATCGTTGTTTCAATGCCCGATTGGGCTGCGATGGATTTGAGATTGCGCTCACCTAAAGTCCAGTTGATCATCACAGGGACCTTCCCAGCGGTCATCAATGCCAAAATCACTGCATTGCCCGCAACAGAGGCAGGCATCATCACCCCAACATGCTTGGCAGGAAGCTTCCGAAAAAACTCCGCGAAGAGAAGAACCCCCATTTTTAGTTTTCGGTACGAGACTTCCCCAGCCATTGCATCGACGCAAGCCAAAGAGCCTCCCATTCTCCCACATGTATTGAGAAAAATCTCTGGAATCAATCTCCCTTCGGGATACTGGAGAGCAGGACGGCTCCCTTCCTCATTCCACTTGATTTTTTCAATAGGCTCTTCTTCTCCCTCCTCGGGACCACCATCCTCTTCCTTCTTGATTTTGGCAGCATAAGCTAGTACCGAGGCAACACTCTCAAGATGAGGAGTATAAACATGTTGCACTCCAAATTCCTCTTTGAGAAACCCAGCCAATTGAGAGACATCCAATGAATCTAGACCTAAGTTGGCCGAAAGGAGATCTTCATCTTTGATAGCAGAGGGGGAGGTTTCAGATAAAGTCGCGATCTCTTGAACCACTTTCTCTCGCAATGTTGGGTCGAGATCTGTAAGAGAAAACGACTCTGGAGGGGGCATCTTAGCTACTTTTGGAAAGACCTTCCGGATCCAGCTAGAGGAGACTAAAGTGAGAGGCTCTGGCCCCTCTCTGTTGTACCACTTCTCTAAGTACTCATTGAGGCCCTTTTTCTCAGCACCCCAAGGGAAATCGGCAGGAGCCTCCTCACATTCGATCTCCACCTCTCTTCTTGGAGCGAAAAAAATCCCATTACGGAGTAGGGTCTGGAACCCTTTTAAAAAAACCGAGAAGAGATGGGGGGTTACTCCAGTCAGAGCTTTAGAAAAGCTACTTCCCCACAGGCCTCTAGACCGGACGAGGACCACATTTGTCTCTGGTCTCTCCTGCAGGATTTTATACACACCAGAAGCCCCTCCGATCATTTCGGCTCCTTGGCTTTTCAAATATCCAGCGGGGTAGATCAAAACATTTTCTTTTTGGTCGAGAAGAGAATAGATCTTCTCAAACGTCTTCTCAATCTCTTTTCGTTTAAAACTATTGGATGTCCCCGCAAAACTGGGGACAGAAACGGCTCCAACAAAATGGAGAAAATACCCAACCATCGGCATATGGAAGAGATACTCGACAGCAACAGGATGGATGTGAAACTTTTGCCAAAAGGTCCTTAGAAGAATACACGGATCGATCTCGGCTGGGTGATTAGCTAAAAAAAGTATCCCTCCCGACCTTGGTAAGGCCTCTTTAGTTAGCTTCTCGATCCCCTTGATTTTGATCCGGTACCGAAGGGAAAGAGAAAATCGGACGATCCAGTAGTAGAGAAATGAAAGAATTTTGTTCACAATATGCCTAATATTGACCGTAAGTCTACCACATTACTCCTCTTGATGTTGACAAGTTTTTTCCAAAAGGAGATTGTCCTGATTTATGAGTCACTTAGAAAAAGAATATGAGACTGCCTTGCATGCGGTCTCATATGGGGGAAGCTCCGACATGAGCGGGCCTAACCGCTGTTCCCAGACCGGATTCACTACTTACGGCATAGAGACCACGTTTAAGGCGCCATATCCAGCTCTCTTTTTGGAGATAGTGTAGAATCTCGGCAACGTAGCCAGGTTCGATTTTAAGTTCCCTAGCTGCCTGCTGCACCTGTTGAGAAGAGAAAATATTAAGACCTTCCTGACCAACTAAGTGGCGCAGTAACCGTAGGCCAGAGTAGGTGTGCTTAGTAGATTTCATTATTCTCCCTCAGCATAAGTATATTTTATATGTCGAAAATTTGCCAATAGCCAATTTTTGCCATATAGAAAGTATATAACTAGGCACGAGAGATTTTGATTAAAAAGTGCGCAGGGGTTTATAAAACACAGGGAAAGTTACACTGAGAGAAAAAAGATCTCAGAATTTACAGAAAAATTGTTACGCAATTGGGAAGGGCGACGACTATGAATTTGATCAAATACACAATGTCAGAGCCATTCGCCTCGTCTTTGATCTTTTACGAGAGAGGGTGGGGTCCCCGATTTCCTACTCTTCGATCGCCCAAGATGTTGCCATCTCTCCCAACACAGTGAAGAAATATCTCCAGATTCTTGAAGCCCTTTACATCATCTTTCGCGTGACTCCCTACTCACGTAACATCGCCCGCAGTCTACTCAAAGAGCCAAAGATCTATTTCTTCGACTCGGGCCTTGTCAAAGGGGATGAAGGGATAAAATTCGAAAATATGGTCGCTACTTGTTTGCTCAAAGCCCTCCATGCACAAATCGATACGGAAGCAAAGGATGTTTCCCTCCACTACCTGCGAACCAAAGAACAGCATGAAGTCGATTTTGCCATCGTAGAAAAAGATCAAGTGATAGAAATTCTTGAAGTGAAATGGGCAAATCACACGTTGGGGAAAGGGCTCTGCTATTTCTCGAATAAATACAATATACCTGGAGTTCAGGTAGTCAAAAATCTCAAGAGGGAAAGAAAGCAGCAAGGAATCGTTCTTCGTGATGGGATGGCCTTTCTTCAAGCGCTAAATCTGTGACGGGGGTACACTGTCTCGTATGATTGTTACCCTTGCCCCAGAGCAAAGAAAGTTCTACTTTCGAAATGGTTACCTCGTGCTAGAAGATCTCGTGCCAAAAAGTACGCTTGGTCAGGTGCGGCTTGCTGTGGAAGAGTTGGCGAAAAAAATGCCTGGCTACCAGGTGGAAAATGCCTTTCGAGCTCTCCCGATTGTCGGAAAGATGGTACAGAAGGGCAAGTTTGGTCCTCTTTTGTTTCAGCTGCTTGAGAAAAAGCCGATCCGGATCAAGAGCGATCTCTTTTTGCAAGAAAACGAGCCGTTCCCTGAGCTGGAGGATGAGGAATGTGGCCTCTTTTTCCCCTTGCAAGGAGACAATCTTGGGCAAGCGATTTTTTACAGGCAAACTCCACCTGAACTTTACAAAGAGCAAAGAGGGTGTTATCTTCTTTTTGTGTTTACCACCAAACATCTCAATGAAGAGCGCCATCCGAGGGTCTTCCGATGATCGATCGTGAAGCGGTTGCGATTTTTATCATTACAGGGATCTTCCTCGCCCTTTTTGTCGTGGCTGGGGTGCGCGATATAATCCGAAGAAAAGACGATGAGTAAATGGTACCAAAAGGGACTCTCCTTTGCCTGCACCGAGTGTGGGAAATGTTGCACCGGCTCCCCTGGATATGTCTGGGTCCCAGAAAAAGAGATTGAAGAGATGGCCGCTTTTCTCAAAATCTCCGTGCAGGAATTTCGGAAACTCTACATCAGGCGGGTAGGGCCGAGAGAGTCACTCATTGAAAAGATCAAAGAAGAGAGAGAGAAAGTTGAAGAGATTGGCTAAAAAGACTTGTCTCATCGGCTCGGGCAAGGGAGGAGTTGGAAAATCGACAGTGACAGTCAACCTCGCCATCACTTTAGCGGCTAAGGGGGCAAAAGTGGCCCTTTTCGACGCCGATCTCTATGGTCCCTCGCTCCCCATTCTCCTTGGCCTGCGAGAGCTCTCTCCTCAAGTAAATGAGAGAGGAGAGGTTCTCCCCATCCCAAAGTTCGGAGTCCATACCCTCTCTGCAGGCTTCTTCTTCGAAGAGAGCCGCTCCCTTCTCTGGCGTGGCCCCATGCTCCACAAGATGCTCGCGAAAATGCTCGAAGAGTCGGCATGGCCCCCCCTCGATTTTCTCTTCATCGATCTCCCTCCAGGGACAGGAGATGTCCCCCTCTCCTTATCTAAACTCTTGAGCCTTGATGGAGCCCTTCTTGTCACAACGCCAGAAGAGGTCGCAATTGCTGATGTGAGACGGGCACTTGACGCTTTTGCCCATCTCAATATTCCGATCGGAGGGATCATCGAAAACATGGCTAGTTTCCAAGACCCTGAGACAGGGAAACTCTTCTATCCGTTTGGGAAAGAGAAGGGGAAACAGCTTGCTCGTGAATTTCACCTCCCCTGCCTCGCCTCACTCCCTCTCATTGAAGGGATACGTGAGGGGGCAGAAGTGGGGGTTCCTTATGCCTTTTCTCACGCCCAAAAAAATCCTTTCTCCCTTCTTGCTGACAATTTCCTCTCCCTGTATACCGAAGGAAAAGGAGAGATGTGATGGCAAAAGAGACAGTAGTGTTAGATTCTACCACTCGGAAAAATATCGAGAGCTGGCTCCAAGGGGAGTATGACGATAAGAGTAAAGAGGAGATCCGAAAACTCCAGCAACAAGATCCAGAAGAGCTCTTAGATGCCTTTTATACCCATCTCTCGTTTGGTACGGGAGGCTTACGTGGTATTATGGGAGTAGGGACCAACCGGATGAATCCCTACACCGTACGGTCTGCCACTCAAGGCCTTGCCAACTACATCAAGAGACAAGCCTCGAAAGAAGAGGCCCATTCAGTTGTGATCGGCTACGACTGCCGCCACCACTCAAGAGAGTTTGCCGAGGAGTCGGCAAAAGTGTTAGCAGCAAATGGAATCAAGGTCTATCTCTATCAAGAGCTCCGTCCCGTAGCTCTTGTTTCATTTGGCGTTTTGTACAAAAAAGCGACCGCTGGAATCCTCATCACTGCATCGCATAACCCTCCCCAATACAATGGATACAAGGTCTACTGGGATTACGGAGGACAAGTTCTCCCTCCTCACGATCAAGGGATCATCGAAGAGGTAGAAAAAATCACGAGCAATGAGATGGTCCAAATAGGGACATTAGACTCCCCTCTTATCGAAGAGATCGATGGAGAGATCGATCTCGCCTACAGAAAAGCGGTCTCTGCTTGCCAGCTCCATCCAGGTGACAACCTCTCCAAGGGAAAGGAGCTCGCTGTTGTCTATACAAGCCTCCATGGAGCCGGGATCACAACTGTCCCTCCAGCTCTTAAAGAGTGGGGATTTACCAACCTCACTCTCGTTGAAGAGCAATCGACTCCAGACGGGGACTTTCCTACCGTCAAAACCCCTAACCCTGAAGACCACGCCGCATTAAAGCTCGGAATCGACACCCTCAAGAAAACAAATGGAGACCTCCTCATCGGAACTGATCCCGATACCGACCGGCTTGGCGTTGTGATCATGCATGAGGGGGAGCCCTACTTTTTCAACGGGAACGAGATGGCCTGCATCCTCTTTGAACACATCTGCCGCTCCCTCAAACAGAAGCACCAGTTCCCCCCGAAACCAATGTGTGTCAAGACAATTGTCACAACAGAACTCCTCAGAAAAATCGCCGATCACTACCAGGTCTCGTGTCTCGATGTATTGACCGGATTCAAATACATCGGAGAGAAGATCTCACAATGGGAAGAGGAGAAAGAGGCAAACGTCACCACCCACCATTTCCTCTTCGGAGGAGAGGAGTCGTACGGCTATCTGATCGGCACGCACGTCCGAGACAAGGATGCCATTGTCTCCTCTGCGATGGTCTGTGAGGCAGCCCTCCAGATGAAATTCCGGGGGAAAACCCTCCTCGACCTCCTCCACGAAATCTACCAAGAGCACGGAGTCTACCGGGAGAAGCTCCTCTCTCTCACCTTCGAAGGGAAAGAAGGGATCGATGCAATGAAGCAGATGATGGAAACTCTTCGGAAACACCCTCCCCAAACTCTTGCAGATCAACCTGTCGAAATCATTGAGGACTATCTCACCCACCAAAGGCGCCACGTGACAAGCGGCACCACCGAAACCCTCACTCTCCCCAAGTCGAACGTCCTCCGCCTCTGGCTTGCAGATGGAACCAAAGTCGTCATCCGCCCCTCCGGTACCGAGCCGAAGATCAAGCTCTATTGTGGCCTTTTCGAGAAACACCACTATGGGAACAAGACGGCCATGCTCCGAGCGATCGACTCGTGTGACTCCCGCCTTGAGACCCTCCTCTCTCACCTACAAGCCCTCCTCCAAACCTAATTTGATTTGGGTTACACCCATTTGATTTTTATGTATTCTCACAGAGAACAGTAGAGTAGAGAGAGCGTGAAATTTTCCTCCTCTGTTGCGCTCTACTGTTCTCTGTGGTAAAATTGATTTTATAAAACTTAAGATATGTGCATAGCTAGCAACTTGCGTTTTTGGGAGTAGTAACTTAGCTTGAAAAAAATCTCTGATTAGATCAATCTGTTCACTTAAAAAGTAGTCTCTTGTCCTATGGCCCCAAAACTGCAAGACTCTCCGTTCTGTTCTCTTTTGTCTTTTGCCAACCGTGTAATCGAGAAATTCCCCGAAATCTTTGATGAAAGGCTCTCAAAAGGAGTCCTGAGGTTAGAGGCGAATGCCTCAACCCAGTTTGGAGTTGGAAGATCGTTCTCCCATTTGCGGACGATTTTGCTCACCCAGTTTTTCTTGCAAAGGAGGATGGAGCACCAGCTCAAAACCCAACCTCAACAGAATAAAAACATCTTCCTCAAGCTCTTCCGCACCTCTGCTAAGATTTGTGTAGCCTTGACCATTTCCCCTTCTTCCGATTTCTCTCACAAGAAGATCTCCCAAGCCCTCCGCTCTTTTGTTCCAGGGATTCACCTGATTCCCCGCTCGTCATTTCTCTGGCTCCATCCCGATCTTCCCTACGGGTTTTACTACCTAGAAGTCCACAAATTGCGTGGAAGGGAAGTTTTGGTGCATGAACTCAAGAAAATCGAACAGGCTCTGCACACAGAGCTTCTCGCTGCCCACCCTTTGAGTCCCGCCATATTTTGGCCCTATAACGAAGAAGAAGCAATTCGGCAGATCCAGCTCCTCCAAAAAGAGATCAATACCCCTGCTGATCTTCCTCATATTTCTGTCACTTTTCGAGAGCAAACCCCCGCAACTTTGGAATTTCTCGTCCACCTTGTTCGTCCCCAAAAACACAAGACCCTTGCTGAAACTCTTGAAGAGCTCCCCCTCTCTTTGGATCTTTTTTTCCACCACTACTATGTAACAAATACAACTCTTCCGATCGAAATTGGGATCTTTTCGGTGAAAATTGCCTCGGACCTTTTTAACACCCGCGACTCGATCAACCTTCTCTATGCGAGGCGAGCTGTTTTGCAATACCTCGAGGTAGCGCTAGGCCCTGGCCGAGATTTCAACGGAGGGCTTTTTGCCAAACTCCAAGACCATTTTGAAGAGATCCGCACCCAATTCCATAAGAGCGTCCCTCTCTTTGATGTATTCGCTGAAAAGCTCTTCTACGCCCTCTATCCGGTAGAAGCTCGCCTCTTTCTCTCATTAGAAGAATTTGAGAAACTCCTCGTGCATTTCTCAGATCTGATGCAAGATCGGCAACCATTTTCTGTGAGCCGGTATGGGGAGGATGTGATGATCATAAAGGCCACAAATCCCCTCGATCTTTCACAAGTAAGCCGCCTTGCTGCAGAAGACCATGAGACAGTTTGTCATGCCCAGCTTTCCATGGGAGATTCCTACTATTTCTTCGTAAAAGGGCACCATATCTCACGCCTCCTGAAACATCTTAAAGGGTCGACTTCTTCTAGAGGAAGTTCTCTTAAGCTTGTGTTCCAAGAGGGAGCCCCCCTCTCTTTGAACCCCTACCAATCGTCGAGCGATATGCGATGTCGTATTGTGAGCAAACTCCTCTTTGAGGGGCTTATCCGCCTCGATGAGAGACAAAACCCAGTATTAGCTGGTGCAGCCGAATCCCACCTCTCTTCTGATAAAAGAGTCTATACGTTTACCTTGCGCCCCCATAGATGGTCGAACGGGGAGAGGGTCACAGCTACCGATTATGTCTCAAGTTGGCAAAATGCTCTTACCCAGTATATGAGCCACCCAGAATTTCTCTACATGATCCAAAACGGAAAAGAGGTAGCAAAAAGGAGTGTCGATCCGAGCGAACTTGGTGTGGAGGCCATTGATAGTAAAACCCTCAAAATCACACTGGACTGCCCCGATCCATCGTTTCTTCACAAACTGGCCCAGCCGTTTTTTTCGCCCCTATTCGGATCGATGCATGAGCCGAAATGGTTCAATGGCCCCTATGTTGTGTCTGAACAAGATAGCGACCATCTTCTCTTAGAAAAAAATCCCTACTACTGGGATCCTAAGTCGATCTCTTTAGACAAGATCGAAATCCGGTGGTATGAGGAGATCGAATCGATCTACACCCTTTTCCGAGAAAAGAGAGTCGACTGGATCGGAGATCCAATCTCTCCCCTCACACCCAAAATTGTCCAAGACCTTGATAAAGAAGGTCTTTTACACAAACAAGAGGTCGATAGAAGCTTTCTTCTCTACTTCAACACCAAAACTCCCCCTCTATCTTCCCGTTCCATTAGGGAAGCTTTGAGCCTTTCGATCAACAGACAAGCAATTTGCAAGGCAATCTACCCCTTTACAACCCCCGCAGACCTCCCCCTTGCAAAAGAGAAGGCGAAAGTGTTATTCCAAAAAGGGCTGAAAGAGCTTGGTATAGAGAGAGAATCTTTTCCTACTCTCCGCTTTAGCTACTCCCACCAAACAGGTAGGAAAGAGCTTGCCCTCTTGTTGAAAAAGAGCTGGGAAGAGGTCCTGGGCATCTCGGTTGAGATTGAGCGGATTGAGTGGAACCTCTTCCGCAATCAGATCGAAAAAGGAGAGTTTCAGGTAACAGGGACAATTGCCGAGATGGAAGAGTCCCCCTCTCTTAGCTTCTTGAAGAGATTTGAAGGGGAGAGTTCGTGGAATTTCTCTCGCTGGACCCATGAAGAGTTCCATCATCTTCTTGAATCGGCTGCAAAAGAGGCCGAGCCGGAAGAGCAAATTGAGGAGGCTCTCAATTTACTCGAAGAGGAGATTCCTTTCACTTCCCTTTTCCACTTAACCCACCTCTTCGGACACATTCCAGAACTTACCGGCTACCGCCTCGATTCTGAGGGGTGTGTCGATTTTTCCCGCTGTTTTTTTTACCCAACGTAAGGAGACTATACTATGAAAAACATCCTCGTCTTATTCACTATTTTCCTCACCTTTTTCTCTTCCTGCCAAAAAAAAGAGACTCAGGAGACAAGAAAACTCACCCTGAACTTCCAGGAAGGTGACCTCCCCTCACTTCACCCCCACGATCTGATGATCCATCTCCGTGGCCTCTCGATTGCCAAAACACTCTACGAAGGACTTACCAGAATCGATGAAACGGGAAAAGCCGTTCTCACAGGAGCAGAATCATACCAAGTCTCTCCTAACGGAATGTGCTACACTTTTACCCTACGCCCCAACTCCTGGTCAGATGGGGCCCCGGTTCTTGCCACCCAATACGAAGCGGCCTGGAAAGAGGCCCTCTCCCCCTCTTCTGACTGCTCAAGGGCCGATCTCCTCTATATGATCCGCAATGCTGAAGCGGCAAAACGAGGAGATGTGCCAGTAGAGGAAGTGGGAATTAAAGCCCTTGATGAGATGACCCTCGAGATCTCCCTAGAATACCCCTCTCCCCTACTTCTAGAACTCTTAGCTCAGCCAATCTGTTTCCCCCTCATCCACCCGCAAGAGAAGCAGATGCATGCCTTCAACGGACCTTTCGTAGTCGACATCTGGGCAAAAGGAGACAAAATCAACCTAAAACCCAATCCCCTTTTCTGGAATTGCGAGAGTGTGGGTCTCGACGAGATCGAAGTCTATATGATCGAAGATAGCATGACCGCCTACGCCCTTTTCGAAAAAGAAGAACTTGACTGGGTGGGACTTCCCCTCTCACCTCTCACAACAGAAATGCTCACGCGACTCGAAAACCAAGAGAAGCTCTACTCCCACCCGGTTGACAGAGCCTTCTGGATCTTCCTCAACACCGAGCACCCTGTTCTCTCTTCGGCAAAGATCCGACAAGCCCTGAACCTTGCTCTCGACCGAAAATCGATCACAGACCATATCCTCAAAGGGGGGACACCCTTAGAAAAATCGCTCCCCTTTTCGCTTCTCTCCATCATCCCACCCCACCTTTTCTCTAAAAATGAGGCCCTTGCCCAAATAAAACTCGCGGAAGGTCTTGAGGAGATCGGATATACAAAAGAGGACCTCCCCCCCCTTGTGATTACCTACTCCCAGCAAGCGAACCGGAAGCAGGTTGCTGAGTATCTCCAAGAGAGTTGGATGAAAACCCTCGGAATCCCCATCCAGCTCAAAAGCGAAGAGTGGAATGTCTTAAGAAGCAATCTCGAGAAGGGAGAATATATCATTAGTGCAGCCTACGAGGCAGCCTTCTACAACGACCCCTTAGAACTTCTAGAACGGTTCATCACGATCAATCCATGCAACTTCCCCAGGTGGACCCACCCTGAATTCGGTAAGCTCGTCACCGAAGCAAAATACGAGACCGATCAGGAAAGACGGTTAGAACTCCTCTCAAAAGCCGAACAGCTCATGATGGAAGAGCTCCCCTTTATCCCCGTCAGCACCGACACCCTCTTCTTCACCCACCCCGAAGGTCTCACTGGCTACTGCTTCGACTTTGTCGGCGCCGTCGACTTCTCGAAAGCCTCCTTCTCGGGAAGACGTTAGCCGCGAAGGAAAGAGAGGGTGAAACTAGAGCCTATGGGGGATTCCTAACCGTTAGAGTAGAGGCGGGTGTCCCCCCATCGAACCGTGCGTAGAGGGTAGACGAGACAGGTCACCCTGCTCGCCCCCCGTTTCAACCCAACGTGCCCTATTAAGGCATTGGGCTAATGATAAAATCGTTTACTTGGCTATATGATTAGAAGAAGAGTTGAC
>JAAKFR010000047.1 GCA_011064985.1 Chlamydiota bacterium | reverse complement strand
ACCCTCCCAGAGCCACATCCCAGATCGAGGACCTCCTTCCCTTCAATCTCCCCGCTTGGAATAAGCTCAAGAGTCCTTCTTAGTCTCTCTTTCCCCATCATGGTAAGGAGTGGGTCCAATTCCCCTTTCTCTTGCGCCCACTTTTCACGCCACTCCTCCTCTGTCTTCTCAAGGAAGAGTTCACGGGGGCTCTTTTCCCGAATCTGGTTGAGACGGCTCACCTCTTTTTCTCCTTTTTTCGGAAGAGTCTCTCCTCATCTACCATCTTTTTCCGAAGAGCCATCTCAGGATTGAGTTTTTTCTCCCGAGCCTGCCTCACAACATCCCAAAGAAGCTCACCCAACTCCTCCTCACTCCCAAAAAGGCGATCCGAAACTTCTAATATTTTCTTAAATTCCTCAACAGCTTTACTATTCATAACATTCTCTAATGGAAAAAAACACAATTAGGTGATAGAATACTATTTTAAGAAATTAAAAAAAGGCTTTTTTATGGCGCAACCTCCTGAAAATGGGAATGGAGGCTGGTTTGGAAACAGGTTCGGAAGCCAGTACATTCCTGTGGCAGGATCCTATTGGCAAGAACCCTCGATGACCTCAGAGATCAAAGAGACCGCGCAATCTGTTCGAAATATGGTAGAGAATCCCGAGAAATTCTTCGCAGGGGCCATGCGTGGGGCGATGCAAGGATTCTCGCCTAGAGAAGCTGGTGAGGAACCAGGTTCTTTATCTGGTAAAATCGCGGAAATGGGACGGGGGATGATCTCGGCAGGCTCTAAGGTCGCCTTAGAGCAACTCCTCGAAAGATGCGAAACAATCGATCTTGATAAGAAGGATAAAAAGCTAAAAGAAAAGTCCTTACAGAAATGTAAAAAGTCTACCGCAGGGGTAGCGGAAACGACAGAAGAGGTATGGAAAGGGGTCAACAAGTACCACATCGTTATCGGAGGTCTCCATGTTGAGACAAAGCCTTCAAACAGCAAAACCCTCTCTGATAAACGTCAAGAGATCTCCGGTCGTCAAGATGGAGTCAGCCCGATCCACTCGTTAGTTCATTGCCAAACGAAATACAAAAATATTCGCATCCGGCACAACCTGAAAGCTCTCCCCCCTGAACCTCCCCCTCAACGGGAAGAAGAACCTCTAGCTCCCCAACCAGCTGAACAAAACCGGGAATCTCTTGATGATCTCGTCACCAAAACTGACGCTGCTTTGAAGAGGTTTTCCAAAAAGACGGCCCACTTTGCCACGATGCAGGCGCTGCACGCGATCTTCTCACCTACCGACGCCACTGACGACTACTTAGAGATCTTACCAAACCGACACATACGCCAAGCTTATATCGAAAAATACAAAGGGAACAGAGTTTATACTTTCTTTCTCAAAACTACGTACCGATTCCTCCACTGGCTTATCAAGCCAATGATTGGAAAAACATTAGAGTCTGTTGTGACTCACCTTCGCGAGTTTTTTTATGACGAAGAGACGATGAAAGGGGTTGTAGAGATGAAAATTTCTGATATGACCGAATACTACGGACGTATCGAGAAGGGACGAAAAGATTTCCTCGCTCCAAGAAGTGATGAAGCAGGGACCTTTCCAGAATATCTCAAACAACAGATCAAGAAGTACGGGGGTGAGTTTACCGAAAAGGACTTGCTTAGACACTCTAGAAAATTCATCGTGAAAAGATTTGTGCCTAAACCCGATCTCAAGATCTTTGGGTTTCGAGTTCCCCTCATCTGCCGTTTCTGCAACTGGGTTGGACATGGGGTACGAAAGCTTGCTGTCAATTCTGCGATCAAAAAGACCGACATGTTGAACATCCTCCGAAAAAAAGGAGCTAACTCAGCACCCTATGGACAGCTTGCGATCAAAGAGTTCCTCATCAACAAATTGACCGAAGTCGAAAAAATGGTCGATGAATCGAGGGCAAACCGGCGACGGGTGGTTGAAATCGACCTTGATGATCAAGAGGGGGAAGACCTTGATCTTCACCTTGAAGCAAGAAAAGCGCAAGTAATCACAGAAAGACTCCATAGAGTCATTGCTCTCCAAAGCCATTACCAACTCCGCTTTATCGACATCGAAAGATGCAAGGATCATCCAGAAGAGTTGGCCAACCTCGATAACCCGATCTCTATATTTGCTCAGAACTGCTTTCGCTCTTTTTGGGACATGATGCAGTGGGATCCAATCTCGGTCCAACGTATTCTAGAAGATGCCACAACAGATCTAACCGAAACTTCTCTCGTTGCCCTTTTTGACGATAAAGAGGCTCAAGTAGAATCTCAGCTCAGCTCCCTGTTCGAATCCTTTGAAAAGGCGTATGCCCATCTCTCCACTCGTGAAAGAGAAGCCCAGCAAGTCGAGTTTGAAAAGGAATCTCAGAGGGCAAATGAGCAACTCTCGAATCTCCTCCAACAACTCACTCAATCTACCATCGCAGGGACAATTGAGCGTCACTTGCACAACTCAACAGGAGAGAAGCACAAACGGATCAAGAAGTTTGTTGCATCTGAAAAAGAGCAGATGAGAACCTTCTTCCAAAAGTTAGAGGGAATGGCAGAGGCGCTTCAAGAGGGTACCCCACAACTCAAACAGGCTCTTACTCAATCCGTAGCCTCAATCGAAGGGTACCTCGACCATATCAACCGCTCCCTAAAATCAAAACAGATGGGAGAGTGTTGGAGCGACATCCGCGGTGATTTGTACAATGGGTATAGCGTCATCATCCATGAGCTCTCAACTCTCTCAGACACTCTTGAGGGGATGGTCAACGACTGCGAATTGATTGAAGCAGGAGAGAAAGAAGCCCGTGAACTCCAAACCCTAAGTGAAAAATTAGGCAATGTACCTGACGAGATCCCTCAGAACGACCTACACTCTACCTTTTCCAATCTAAAACAACTCGTTTCAGAAGATTCTCCTCTCCAAGAGCCCCTTGATCAATTTGGCCAAGCTCATCAGGGACTGCTCGGAGCTCAACAGGCATTAGCCCGCTACCAAGAAGCAACCCGTCTTAGAGGAGAAAAAGAACGCATTGCGGAAGAACTGCAAACTCTAGAGATGGTGAAGAACCAACTAAACCAGCTCATCGCAGATTGCCGGACAGAGAAACATCAGCACAATGATGACGTTTTAGAGAGAATCCAGGAGACACACGCACAACTCCAAGCCTACACACAGTCGCATAAGCAGCTGTACAATACGGTTCTCCAATCTCTTCCTAAGCAGCCCAATGTGGAAGAGTTGTCTAAGAGCTTCCACACCTCGTTATTTACTCGTACTCCCCCCATTCTTAGTGAACTCCAACACTATACCCAACTTCAACAGCAAAGAGCCTCTGAGCTTGAAAGACGACTTTTGGCCTACCAGGATGTTGGCGAGGAAGCAGACCCTTACACTGAGCAAGTCAATAGATGCACACAAGCCTGCGATGAGAGAAAAGAGGCCGTTACCCAGGCAATCCAGCAAAGAGAAGAAGAAATCGGAAGAAATAGAGAAGAGGTCCAAGAGCGACTAGGAGAAACACCTGCAGATTTTACCACAGCACATGAAGAGATTAGAAAAGTACCGAAACACATCCGTGTCAAAGGGGTCATCTCCGTAGGAGAACTCCAAATCCACAGGACGATTGCACCCAGGCTCGTCAGTCAACTCGTACCCCACATTACGGACGCTGTTGAGATCTTGATCAAGTCGATGAATGATCCATTCCACTACGACCAGACGATTTTGCGTCTCCTCTTCCTTGATCTCGCACGTAGAAATACAGGAAGGGCATGAAGCGGGAGTTCACCGGCACAGTCTACATTATAGAAGAAGACCGAACTCTCTTGCTCTTCCATAAAAAGCTCCAGAAGTGGCTCCCACCTGGAGGACATCTTGAGCCAAATGAACTCCCCTTTGAGGGGGCCTTGCGTGAGGCCAAAGAGGAGACAGGGCTCGACGTAGAGCTCCTCCGGGGCGAGCAGATCTGGATCTCTCCTACGCCCAATGGGAGGAGCATTCCCCGCCCTTTTATGTGCTTGCAGGAGACTATTCCCCCACTTGGGAATACTCCTGCACATGAACATATAGATCTGATCTTTGTCGGCCGCCCCGTTGGTGGAACCTTGCGGCAGAATGACGAAGAGAGCTTCGACCTCCGCTGGTTCACCCTGGAAACCCTCTCTCAGCTTGAGGTCGAAACCGACATCTTCGAAGATGTCCTCCGAGTCGCCTCCTACCTCCTTTCTCAAGCTTCACAAAATCAATTTCACCACAGAGGACTTGAGAAAAGCACAGAGGAGGAAATTCCACTCTCTCAAGTCCTCTGTGGTAGTAAATAAAATCCAAGCACGTTTGATTCTACTCCCTGCGAATAGCTCAGGATACCTGCAAAGTAGTGCATTTAATTTGGACGTAACCCAAATGGTTTACATCATGTCAAAGCCGATCCTGTCTATCCTGTTTTTCACTCCCTTTAATGGGTGTAGATGGCTTCCATTTGGGAGATGGTGTGCTCGAGTAGGAACTTCGATTCGACAAGCTCTTTCCCCTTTCTCCCCATCTCTTTTCGGAGCATTTCATCTCTCGCGAGCTTCTCGACAACTTTTGCGACCCCATCAGGATCGTGCACTTTAACCAAAAAGCCAGTCTCCCCATCCAGACACACCTCTTTTAGCCCTCCTGTCGGAGTCGTCACGAGAGGTTTTTCCAAATAGGCTGCCTGCAAACTTGCCTGACTCACCCCTTCGTGGGCGGAGCTCAAAAGGACAAAAAGATCCATCGCTGCAAGAGCCGTGTAGGGAGGAGAGAGATACCCTGTAAAATGGATCTTATCCCCAAGCCCCAAAGCCTTTGACTTCTCTCGAAACGCCTCCTCATTTGGAGAAGAGCCGACAATCACCCAGTGGAGATTCTTAAAGGAGAGACAAAGGTGCGCCGCTTGTAAGAGATCATCGATCCCTTTCCAACTTCTGAGAATACAGAGAGTCCCAGCCAAACAGTCCTCTGGACCAACTCCCAAATCCTCCCGGAAGCGGGCGACCTCTTCCTCTTTTACTTCGAGCTTTGATGGGTCAACTCCTGTAGGGATTGAAATGCAGCGCGACTCTGGTATTTTTGCTTGCGCGCAGATTTTCGGCACAACCTCTTGGCAAGTCGTCACCACACGGTCGGCTAACCAGTTGTAGAGAAGGCGACTGTTGATCCCTTTACGGATAGGTGTAGAGAGATGGCGGGTGCGGACAACAAGGCATCCGCTGATCTTCCCGACAAGCCCACCAATCCATGCATCGAGAGAGGAGTGGGTATTGAGAATCTCGATCCCATGTTTCCGAACAATGCGCAAGAGTGAATAGAAGACTTGCAAAGAGTGGGACTTTTTGAAAGGGATTTCATAGACGAGAAAACCAGCTTTGCGAGCAGGCTGAACAAGTCCTCCTCTCTCTTGGACCGCGAAAACGACCTGATGCCCCCTTTTTCGCATCCCTTCCGCTTCTCTTAAAATCCGGATCTCTTGCCCTCCCCAACCGGGAGAGGCTTCGGTATGTAAAATTTTCACAGCTGCTGTAAAACCCTCCTATGGCCTGAAGAAAAGGGAAGCTTAGACAACTTCTTTTTTTCTATCCAACAAAACCTACTATTGCTCTCCTCAGCTCGAAAAAGAAAAGGGATGAGAGTTGCCCTGTATCGAGTGAAGGTATGGATCTCCTCATCCAGTTTTTTTTGCAATGAAAGAGAGAGTTCAAGCTTTTGAGAAAAGAGAGCAGTAGGATCTCCGCCCTCTTCTTCTAGATAGGGGAATTCGTAAAGATCGGCCATCACCTTCCCCCTCTCTCCCTTAGAAACCAAAATCTTCCCCTCATACTCCACGATTCCCACCCACCTTCTGAGATGGATCGTTTTAGCCCCCTTGCTACGCCTTGGGAGAGCCTCTTGAATGTGGTGACGAAAGGCTAAGCAACTCTCATTGAGTGGACAGGAGGAACACTCTGGTTTTTTTTGGCAAACAAGAGCTCCGAGCTCGATGAGAGCCTCCATCATGATCCATGGCTCTTTTTCTGGAAGAATCCCCTCTGCAAGCTCTTCGATTCTCCTCCGGGTAGCAGGCAGGTCGATCGAATCTTCGATGGCAAAAAAACGGCTCAAAACACGGAGAACATTCCCATCTACTGCAGCCGCCTTTTGCCGAAAAGCGAAACTGAGAATCGCTCCCATCGTATAGGGACCAACCCCTTTGATCTTTTTTAACTCCTCTCTTGTCGAAGGGAGCTTCCCCCCAAACTCCTCCACAAGAGTTTTTGCCCCCTCATGTAAATTACGAGCCCTCGAGTAGTAGCCAAGTCCCTCCCAGGTTTTGATCACCTCCTCAAGAGGAGCTCTTGCCAACAATTCGATATTCGGAAACCGCTCCATCCACTTGAGAAAATAGGGAATAACGACTTGGGCACGGGTTTGTTGGAGCATCACCTCTGAGATCCACACATGGTAGGCGGTCGGCTCTTCCCGCCATGGAAATTCCCTTCTTGTGGCGAGAAACCAACTTTTCAGCTCTTTTACTGGAAAACGGGAGTTAGCTATGGTAGCGTGATGCACAAGTCAAGGATCATACGGTTTTTCTGATGAAGAAAAAAGCTATTTTTGTCGCAGCTACAGGGCAAAATGTAGGAAAGACAACGATCTGTCTAGGAATGATTGCAGCCCTGAAGAAACGATTCCCGAGACTTGGCTTTATGAAGCCAGTCGGGCAGCAACACGAGGAGGTAGAAGGGGGGCTTTTAGTTGATAAAGATGTAGTCCTCTTCAAAGAGTACTTCCACCTCCCCTCCCCGTATGCTGAGATGAGCCCTGTCATTTTCCCGCGCGGATTCACTCGCAATTTTTTAGACGATAAGGTCTCAGAAGAGACCATGAAGCGTAAGATCCACGACTCTTTTCATTCTATTGCTTCTACAAACGATTTTACGATCGTAGAAGGGACGGGACATGTGGGGGTTGGCTCAATTGTCAATCTCAACAACGCAACTGTCGCAGCAGCTTTAGGCCTTGATGTAGTGATCATCGTAGAAGGGGGGCTCGGAAGCGCTTTTGATGAACTTGCTGTGAATAAGGCCCTTTGTGACTGGATGGGAGTGCGAGTTTGTGGTGTGATTCTCAACCGGGTCATCCTTGAGAAGCGGGAGATGATCCTCTACTACATCCAAAAAGCCCTGGCCCGTTGGGAGATCCCTCTCATCGGGTGTATCCCCTACAACCAATTTTTGAGCACCCCTACGATGGAAGATTTTGAGACCCTCTTCAAAACCCGCATGCTTTCAGGAGAGGAGTTCCACTACCGCCACTTCGAGACGATCCGCCTTGTTGCCACCTCTGTCGCTACCTTCAAAGAGCGGATCTTCCCCAACCAACTCATCGTCACTCCCGCCACCAGAGAAGATATCATCCACACCTTGATCGAACGGCGCTCCCAAAGGGAGGAGCCTGAGCAAGGAATGATTCTAACAGGCCGCCACCCCCCCACTCCCGATCTGATCAAAAAACTCCAAAGTGCTTCCATTCCCAGCTTGTATGCCGCAACTAGTAGCTATGATGCCATGCGGATGATCACCTCCTTTACCGCAAAAATCCGGAAAGAGGACGTCAAGAAAGTCCAGAAAGCGATCGACCTCGTAGAAGCCCACCTCGATTTCTCAAAAATCCTTTAACAGGATAGCCTCTCTGTGTACTCTGTGGTAGTATTTTTTTCTAATTATTCGTAGATCTGTGAAATTGAGGGAGGCAAGATAATATATTCATTTAATGTTTCTTAATATTGTTCTTTGGTTTATAATATAAGTAGATAATGAGGTTTGTTTATGAATATAGAAAAACTGAACACAATCAATGAGAATTCTGTATGGGAGCAACAGGCACCTAAAGCCAAAAGGCTTCTTCTTATCAAACGGATTGCAATCACAACTCTAGCAATCTTGAATTTAGCCGGGATCGCCGCTCTCCTCTACCATCTCGCTCTCTTTCTCCCTATTCCAGAAGAAGCCCTGCTTGTCTCTCCATTCATTGTGGGGGTCGTAGCTGCTCTTGTTTATCTGAAATTCCCCACATTCGGTGCGAATACAATGAACTACGCCCAGTACACAAACCCAGCTACGTGGATTGGGAAAGGGTTTGCCTACCTCTTTTTTGGTCCTTTCTTGGTAGCACTCGACCGGGTCGACCGTACAGCCTACCACGACCCCGAAAAAGCGAACAAGATCTCCATGAACCTGGAAACAAAGCCTCTTTTCACGACAGTCACTAAAGAAGACGAAGTGAAAGGGGTAGGAGAGAAGTATGGACGGCACATCGAAAACCTCACCCGATTTGGGTTCATCCCAAAAGACAAACAAGAAGAGTTTCTTGCCCTCTATAAGGAATTTAAGCCCCTCCAGGAAGAGCTGAAACACTACCAGCACAAGTACAAATCTCATTTAGAAGAGGGAGAGCTCCCCCGAGGAGATGAGAAGTGGAAAGAGACATTCCGAGAAATTGAGGCACAAAGAGAGGAATTGGAAGAAAAGTGGATAACTTTTCGGGACAAATTGAAAGACTCTCTTCCTCATCCTGTTACTCCTCGATTGGATTTCTCAAAGAAGAAGACGAAGGTAAAGCTATTTATCGAGAAATACCTCTACTTCCGGTCCCCTGAGGCTGATTAGCGCGCTTTTCTCCATGCAGGCACCGGTTGGGCAAGTCCTCAACTTAGGACACCGTTTATCGAAAACCATTCCGTAAGGACATTCTCCCTGAAAAGCTGTGTGCTCTTTGCCGATTGGAGCATATTTGCTCGCCAGAGAGGGACCGAAAAAACTGCTTGTCGGTGTATTCGTCGTAGCAGCAAGGTGGAGAGGGAGAGAGTCCATTGCGACAACACGCTCACACCGCTCCATCACCTGCTGCAGGGCAGGGAGGGAGAAGCGGGGGAGGAGCTTGGCTCGTTTGGCAAACACCTTCTCCAGTTCAGCTGCCACAACTCTTTCTTTCTCATTACCCCAGGCAAAGAGAAAGAACGTTTGCTCCCCCATTTTCTCCAAAACCTCTTGTAAAAGAGGCAAAGGGAGACACTTATTCGGCCAAACAGAACCGGGCGAGACAAGAACAACTGGCCCTTTTGTATTTGCAAAGACCTCATCTATCCTCTTCTTTTCCTCTGGAGAAACCTTCAAAGCAACAGGACTTTGTCTATGCGACCCGTTATCACCAAAAAAGGCTTGGACAATAGAGAGGTAGTCTTCTCGGATATTTTTCCCCTTTGGAGGGAGATACTTTTTCCCGGTAAAAAGACCATTTGGCCATTCGGCTACTCCTCTCCATGAAAACCCCGCCTTCTCTTTCCCACGCGCACAAAAGGTAAAAAGACCCGATTTTGTATTCCCTTGCAGATCAAAAACAACATCGTACTGCTTCTTCCGTAGCTCTTTTCGAAAAGTGCCCACCTCTTTCCAGGTACTCGTCTTAGAAGGAGCCTTGCGCCACTTTTTGGTCTCCACCCGGTAGACCCGATCCACCCAAGGATGGGCCTCCACAAGAGGGGCAAAAGGGGCTTCAACCACCCAGTCGATCTCTCCTTCGGGAAATTTCTCCCTCAAATACGAGACGACAGGGAAACAGTGGACCAAATCCCCCAACGAAGAGCTCTTTACCAACAATATTTTCATTACACAATTTCACCACAGAGGACTTGAGAGAGCACGGAGGAAAGAAATCCCACTCTCTGTGTACTCTGTGCTCTCTTTCGCTAGTTTTATTTTTTTAAGCAGCAACTTGTGTTTCTTAAGCAAATTTGTTATTCTATTTTGGCTATGAAGAAAATAACTGTAAATGAAAATGGACGCCTGCTTACCTTTCTGAAAACCCATTTTTCTCCGAAATTCTCCACACGAGACCTCCATTTCTCCCTCGATCACAATCGATGCCGGGTCAATGGAAAGATCGAACGATTTGCCTCCTCTTCTCTGAAAAAGGGAGAGGTGGTCTCTTTTTTTCCTGTTAAGCCCCCACAATTTTCCCTTGATCCTCCTCGGGTACTTTTCGAAGATTCTCATCTTCTCCTCTACAACAAGCCCCCTGGAATCTCCTCTCCTGACCTTGCCAAGAAACTTGGGTTTCTCCTGGTACATAGGCTCGACCGTGACACCACAGGCCTCTTCTTGCTTGCTAAAACTCCCCAAGCCCAAGAGAGACTCCAGGACCTCTTCCGGCAACGACGGTGCGTAAAAGAGTATGTGGCATTTGTCGAGGGCACTCCTACATCAACCGGGCTTTTCAAAGGAAAAATGGAAATTGCCTCAAGAAGAGAGGGAGCGGTCAAGTGGAAAGTGACCTCCTCTCCGAAGGGACTTTTCTCCCAAACTTCCTGGGAGAGTCTCGAATCAAAAAAAAACACCTCTCTTCTCCTATGTCGTCCCCTTACCGGACGGACCCACCAGATCCGTGTCCACCTCTCCCACATCGGACATCCCATCCTAGGAGATGTCGATTATGGGAAAAAGGACCCCCCTCCCCGTTTTTTCCGCCCTCACCTACATGCCTACTCTCTCTTGTTTCCCCACCCTTTCACACAAGAAAACCTCTCTATCCAAACCCCTCCCCCAGAGGATTTCCTTGAGAATATCACCTCTCTTGGGTATCGTTACTCCTTCACATAGGGAGACCAAACGATGTTAGAGATCGATCTTAAAGGGAAAAAAGCCTTTGTCGCTGGAATTGGGGATGACCAAGGATTTGGATGGGCCATTGCAAAAGCCCTTGCTGAAGCAGGTGCAGAAATCCTAGTCGGTACCTGGACTCCCATCCGGAAGATCTTTGAGAACTCCCTCAAGGCTGGAAAGTTCGATGCCTCTCGCAAGCTCCGAGATGGCTCCCTCCTCACTTTTTCGAAAATCTACTCGCTCGATGCGATGTACGATACAATGGAGGATGTGCCCGAAGAGGTCCGTGAAAACAAACGCTATAAAGATGCCGAGGGGTATACCATCTCCGAAGTGGCTGCATCAGTCGAAAAAGACTTTGGGAAGATCGACATTTTCATCCATTCCCTTGCCAATGCCCCTGAGGTAAAAAATCCCCTTTTGGAAACAAGCCGGAAAGGGTACTTGGCGGCTATAGGTTCCTCTGCTTACTCCTTTATCAGCCTACTTGCCCATTTTGGCCCCCTCATGAATAAAGGGGGATCAACCCTCTCCCTTACCTATCTCGCTTCAGAGCGAGCTGTCCCAGGGTATGGAGGGGGGATGAGTTCTGCCAAAGCAGCCCTCGAAAGCGACACGAGAACCCTCGCCTTTGAAGCGGGGAGGAAGTGGGGCCTAAGAGTCAATATAATCTCTGCAGGAGCTCTCCTCAGTAGGGCTGCAAAAGCGATCGGTTTCATCGAACGGATGATCGCCTATGCAGAGGAAGGAGCCCCCCTTCAAGAGCCTCTCTCCGCCTCGGAAGTGGGCTACACCGCTGCCTTCCTAGTATCAGACCTCGCCTCTGCTATCACCGGTACAACTGTCTACGTCGACAAAGGGATGCATGCGATGGGTGTCGGCCCAGAAATCCTCCGCTCCTAAAGTTCAAACCTCGATAGCTGAGGTTTGGGAGCTTCGATGGAAAAATGGTAGGCGAATTTATTTTAGTTTTATTCCTGAGAAGAAAATTCTCTTACTTTTAGGAGGAAATAAAAATGGGCAAGACAAAGACATTCGGAAAGCAAAAAGTCTCCTCAAAAAGTACACAACGTAAGCAGACGTCTCGCAAAATCAAAGCGGACATGTGTGTAGATGTATATGACCCTACTGAAGCCCTGTTAGATGAAGATAAAATTGGCAGGGTCATCTGGGAATGTTTGAAAGAGGGAGATGCAGAAGGGGTTATAGAAATCATTCAGATCCATCTAGCAGCTGTAAATAAAACTCAGTTTGCAAAGAAAGCCCAAATTCCAAAGACTCCTATGTACCATAGTTTTAGAAGCAAAAACCCTACGATTAAGACACTCGCGAAACTCGTTCACGCTTTTGCTTAGCTAGCAACTTGCATTTCAAACAACACGTTGGATGGCTTCCCGGAGGGCGGGGATGATTCCTTCCTCTTTAGCAGGCGGTGCGATGATATGGGCAATCGACTTGAGGGCATCGGGAGCATCTTCCATCACAATGGCGATATCTCCTTCAGCCAGCATCTTCTCATCGTTGTAGTCATCGCCGGCCACAATCACAGGGAGACCTTCTGGAAAAAGAGGGATAAACTCAGCTAAAGCCCCCTCTTTTGTCCCTTTGAGCTCGTTGACGTGGGCTAAATACTCCCCAGGATTGAAAGGATCGCGTATGACCACCACGGAAAATCCAAAGCCCGGGATCTGCTGGATCTCTTCGGCGATTTGGTAGGCCTCTTTTTCGGGAGCAAAGTATTTCCCTACAGAAAAATCGGGAAAGGGGTACTCCTCAAATGAATCTAAAGGAGTCCAGTTCTCAGGGCTCAACCCGATCCGAAAGTTGAGATACTCGAGCTCTTTCGGGGCAAAGTCGGCAGGTTTGTAGTAGCAAATATCTCCTCGTTCTTTGCCCGACTCGACGAGAAACCCTCCTTCTCTTTTAGCAAAAATTTGTTCTAGATAGGGGAGACTCTTTGCAGAGATGGTGTGTTTTTTGAGGACCTTCTCACTTGGCATGGAAAAAAGGGTCGCCCCGTTTTGGACCGCGAGGTAAAACTCCCCTTTAAGAGAAGAGAGGATCGGCTTGGCAAAAGAGAAGGTTCTCCCTGTGATGAAGAGGAGTTGCCACCCATTTTCTGCAAGCTCGTGCAAAAAGTCAGCCACTCGGGCTTCTAAATGGTGCTTTTGGATCGTCACCGTTCCGTCGATATCGAGAGCAATGATTCCGTTTAATGTGGTCATTTTCTATGATTTGGGAAAAGAGGTAGTTTCATGCACATTTTCTCCCTTATAGCCGATGCCAGTTCTCTTGTCGACCTTGCTGATCAAGAGCCCAACTTCAATTATATGGCAGATTTCTTCCATATGCTCCTCACCTTGGGGTTCATCATCGTTTTGATTGTGATCACCGTGTTCTTCCTAAAAAAGATGATGCGCTCCCGGATGCATGCCCTCAATAAGACAACAGGGATCAAAATTTTAGAGAAGCGCTCTCTGAACACAAAATCTTCCCTCTACCTTGTCGATATCTTGGGAAAAGGGGTGGTGATCTCCGAATCTCCTGCCGGGATCCATATCGTCACCGAACTTCCCGAAGATATGAATGTTGAGCTCTCTCTCCAGCAGCTACAAGAAGAGTCTCCCTCCCCTGGCTCCTCCTTTAAAGAGACTTTCAGAAACAAATTGCGCAAACTAACGAATCGAAATGCATGAAGGGACGATTCTCACAAGTGCAGTCTTTCTAGCTCTCATTCCTTTTGTCTTCATTTTGATGACCTCCTTCACCAGAATCTCGATCATCTTGACCTTCTTGAGACAAGCCCTCAGCACAAGCGTCCCTTCTGCTCAAATCATCATAGGCCTTTCTCTCATTCTCACAGCCTACATCATGCATCCAGTTCTAACTGAGATCCACAAAGAAGCGATCACCCCTTACTTCAAAGGGGGGGAGAAAAACCCGGAAATTCTCTTGGAGAAGGGGTGGCCCCCCTTACGCTTTTTCCTCCTCTCCCATACGAGGGAAAAAGATTTGCAACTTTTCCTCGAAATGGGAGACGAAAATCCTCAAAGTGTCGATGAGATCCCGTGGTATGCTCTTGTTCCAGCTTTCGTCCTCTCGGAGCTCAGAACGGCCTTTCTACTCGGGTTTCTCCTCTTCCTCCCTTTCCTTGTAATCGACATGGTAGTTACTTCACTCTTGATGTCGATGGGGATGGTCTTGCTCCCTCCTGTCATGATCTCTTTCCCTTTCAAAATCCTCCTCTTTGTCGTCGTCGACGGGTGGAGACTGATCATCCAACAAGTCGTTGCGGGCTATCAATGAGTTTTTTATATAACAGGTCTTTGGTGGACTTTTGGCTGCTTTTCGCCCCACTTGAAATGATTTTTTTTAACTCCCCTCGTGATGGGAGATATGGATGGAATTTATTGGGAGATACGTGGTAAAATTGTGTCTAAAGATTGAGGTTGTTTATGTCTAATTCTATAACATCGTGTACAGAAAGTTTTTTCAGTAAATTTTATATTGAAAATCCTACTACAAAAAAAATAGGTGAGATCATAACAGTTGCCATTGGTGTCATTGCCATGCTAGCTGTTGTAGGAGGATTGGGCATCCATTATGGCGGATTGCAACCTGGAGCTCTAAAACCACTCCAACTATTTGTAGGAGGTGGAATAGTAGGACCTCTTGCGATCTTTTTCGCTTACTGTATTGGAAAGGGTGAATCTATCTACTCTGTGAAGACTTTTGATGAGTTTAGAGAAGCTCTTGGTGGAACCAATGATACTGGAAATGTTATAGATGATCCGGAAGATCTGGACTATGTTCAAGATGGTTTGAAGGACCTTGAGCACCATAAGGCCTTTACGCACAAGAATCATGAGACTGCAAAGGCAGAATTTTCGAAGACCATGGACCTCTTTAAGTGGGGAGATGTGGATTATCCTTGCTCGGGCGAAATAGAAGATCTTGAGAGTTTGGAAAATCAAGAGTTGAATACAAGTCTTTTTCACTTCTCAGCAACGAACGGGGTGCAAGGTGACATTCCACGTTCCTCGAAAGACACGAAAAATATTCATGTCTATCAAGTTGCAAGCCAATACAATGCCGCTGAAGCTCCAAATCCCGGTACACCTCCAATTGGGGAGGCAATGGATTCTTCGAAGAACGACAAGACCCAAGGGCCATTAGCGCAAAGAACCAACCCAGCTGTTTTCGAATTGGTAACAGCCTTTTTGACCCACCTCGGCTTCAACATGCTTGAACATGTACTCCCCTCAGCAGGAAAGACCTATCAGAAAGGTCCTATTCAGCACGGATATTTATGCCCAGATTCTACAAACATAGAACTACTGACTGAAGAATTTAAGGCAAATTACTCAAAGGCAGAATACGTCTGCTATCCTAGTCAGTCTTCATGTTGGAACGGGGCAGAGCAACCTGTTTACCTTCTCTTGCAAGCTGCTCCGGCAATCGGATATGCTAATCTAGGTGGAGCGAATACGGATGAGCTGCAGAAATATGCCGCTTTAGCAAATTACCTTGCGCTATTTAGACAAGGAGTCGCTCTGGCTGAAGAGCAAGAGAAAGAGCAACCTGTAGTTTTACACGCGACTGCCGTGGGAGGCGGTGTTTTTGGCAATAGCCAGGACAACTTGCTGTGGGGTTTTAAAATGGCAGCTCTAGCCATGCAAGAGGAAATGGCACAAGTAAATGTCCATGTACAGCTCGAATCGTATCAAGGTAAACGAGACGAAGCAATCGGACATATCGCCCAGGAGCTAAAAATTCCCAATGGTGACCGTATCGGAGATTCGCAGCAATAATTAGTCGATTTCGTGTTGGGGCTATTGAAAAGGGTGTAACCCAAATCAGTTAAAAACCCAAGATGCTGGTCTTCAGACACAAGCATACCAGGCTCTTGCATGCCCCCTACCGGGAAATAACGAGAACGGAAGGCCACAAAGGACACAAAGACTCAACACAAAGCCACGAAGAATCCGGCCTCCTCTTACGAGGAGGAGGCTGGATTTAAGAAATCCTTTGTGGCTTTGTGTCTTTGTGTTGAAGCTTTGTGTCTTGCTTCTGAAAAGTTTGCGTATTGTGTCCTTCCGGTGAGGGTGCGTGAAAAAAAATGTGAAAAAAATATGAGCTATGGCATGGTGTCGGTTTATTTTGAGGTGATATGTCATCTGTTCTCGATAAATTGACCAAGATTGAGGCA
>JAAKFR010000046.1 GCA_011064985.1 Chlamydiota bacterium | reverse complement strand
TCTTGAAAATTCTTGGGATTTTCGACGCAGGTAATGGCCTTTGGCCATTTTCAAGTTGAAAAGCACAAGAAGATCGAGAAAGATTCCTGATAATCGGAAAGAGAAATTCAAAGATTAGGTTCCTAAGTTGGACGATCGCGAGCGAACATAGTGTTTTTATACAGGGAGGATGCGATCGTTCAAGCACTCTTTGCAAAAGAGTGCGTACTGGGACGAAAAGCATCCGAAAGTCCACCTAAAACTGATAATAAAAAACCTTACCAGCTGGCTTTGGTGACGCCGGGTATGATGCCTCGTCCGGCGAGCTCGCGGAAACAGATCCTAGACATCTTGAACTTGCGAAGATATCCGTGAGGACGCCCGGTTAACTGGCAACGGTTTTTGAGACGAGAAGGAGAAGTGTCACGACGCATCTTATTAAGAGAGATGCGAGCACCTTCACGCTCCTCTTCACTCAAATTGAGATTTTTTACTTTCTTGCGAAGCTCAGAACGCCTTTCGAAATTGAGACGGACGAGTTTTTCACGTTTTTTTTGCCTAGCGATTGCAGATTTTTTGGCCATCTTTCCTCAATTATTTCTTGCGAGCAGGACCCTTTTGCCGCTGCTTCCGGTTGGGATCTTTCTTGTTGAGTACATAGAGACGTCCTCGTCTACGGACTAGCTTGTCTCCCTTGGAAGGGTCGGCTTTCACAGAAGCTCGTGTTTTCATACGGGTTCTACCTATACAATTTGACTACTAAATTTCGCTGCAACTATACCAATTGCCGATTTTTGTGACAAGGGGTTGTCTAGAAGTTGTCTTTTTCTTGCCTATTTGCTATGCTTCCGGTCACAAGTGCTACAAAAATTAAGAGTTTTTTATGAAGCGTACCTATCAACCTAGCAGAAGACGTCGCAAATCAGAAACCGGTTTCCGCAAGCGGATGGCCACAAAAAATGGTCGCAGGATCATCAATCGCCGTCGTCGCGCTGGACGTTACGAGTTGACTCCCGCCTAAATGTTCTCCTTCCCGAAATCCTCCCGTCTTCTCCGATCAAAGCAGTTTCGGGTGCTTGGCAAGTATGGGGAGAAGCGGTATGGAGAGTATCTTCATGTGCAAATCCTTTCGGGAAGGACATTGGGACCCAAACTCGGCATCACTGTTTCTCGTAAATTTGGGAATGCTGTGATGCGCAATCGATTCAAAAGACGGATCCGTGAAGCCTTCCGCCTCTCCAAGCACAGCCTTCCGCCTAACATCCAAATCCATGTCCGGCCTGCCTCCCACTATCAAGAGCCCTCTCTTTCCGCTCTCCAGGAGGAACTCCTCTCCTCCACGCGCTCCTAATGGAGCCCGTTTCACCGGAATTCAATAGCATGTTAGGTCTTAATAAAATTTTTATAAAAATGTCCTTGCCTAATTCAACTGAATAATTTATAGTATGTTTATGATTAGTAGTTTAGGTATAGGGTTTCGTTTAAAGGCAAGAGTGGTCATCGACCCAGATCGTCGGTGGATGCGCAACACGCGGAATGTCGTGATGGTGGTCGGAATCCTGGCGATTGCTGCAGGGGTGGCCCTTTTGGCTGGTCGAGGTATCCATCTGCATGCATTCCATTCTATCAGTTCGTTGAGTCCGGTGTGGGGAAGAGCGATGATAGGAGCGGGTGGGGCCTTGTTATTGGGGGCTCTTGCCCATCGTTTCCTCAGAATGGTCTCTGATTACTGGGAAGTGCATAAGCACGAGGACCAAGTTGAGCGTATGTTAACTGGTTTAAATGGGGCCAAGGAAGACTATCATCTCAAGATTGTATCGGCTTCTAAAGGGATTCTTGTAGTGGCTGATAGGAAGAATCGGACCGTACGAGTTGTGAGGCGTAAAGAGTGGGAGTCTCTCAAAATTCGTCTTCAAAATAAAGATTTTTATGCTGGGGTTACTGCTGTAAAAGAGAAATATCTAGATCCATTCGTGCGACCATCTACGAAGTCAGCTGCTAAGTCTACTTATAGTGGTGGTTATAAAAATGTAAGGCAGGTAGGAGAGATTAATTAGAGGCCTCGGGGAGTTCGTTGATGAGGTCGGGGAGCGCTCTTGCTTGTTTCCAATCGGGCATTCCCTCTCCCCAGACGTACGACTCTTCGGAGAGTCCTTCTTCTTTCCATTTATTTAAGAAAATAGAGAATTCAAAAGGGCCTTGTGGCTCATTTTTTGGGTCGAGGTAGAACCACATCTTGTTCCAAGCTTCTGACTTGGGTGGAGGGGGAGCCTCGACCTTTTTTTTTGGAGCGGGAGGGGGGAGGAGGAAGAGTAGAAGGGGGGTAAAAAGTCCGATGAACATCCCTAAGAAAAACCAGATATAGGGGTTGCGCCCCTTTTTTCTCGCCAAGTGAGCAGATAGGGCTCCGAAAAAGACCCAAAACAGAAAAATATTGAGATATTGCAGAATACTCATAAGGAGGGTTATTCTAACTCTTTTGGGGATTCATTACAAGGTTAGGACTCTTATGGAAAATATCGACACAAAAGAATTTGAAGTGCCCGAAACGATCTTCAGTCGTGATATCGAGACGCGGGTGATCCAGGTGATCATCGTCCAGTGTTTGGAGAAACTCGAAGGAGTCTCTCTGATTGGAGGGAATCTCATCGATACCCTGTTTGGACGAGAAGTGGAGAAAGTGAAGGGAATTTTTGTTGAGCAAGATAGCAAAAACCACATGGTGAAGGTAAAAGTTGAGATTCAGGTTGTCTATGGAGTCTCGATACCTGAGAAATCCGAGCAGGTCCAAAACAAGGTTGTTGAGGAGATCACCCGGCTTACAGGTCTCCATGTTGCCTCTGTCCATGTTGTGGTAAAAGGGTTAACCCCTCCGAAACCTGTAAAAGAAGAGGAGATGTACCCAGCAAGTCTTCTTGTTGATGAAGAAGAGACGGACGAATTCACCCGTGCGTAAAGAACAACTTTTCCTCTCCCTTGTCGCGTTGCTAATGGGATTCTCCCTCCTTTTTGGAGGGATTTTCTGTTTGCTTTTTCCCGCATTTGTCATCGACAAGCTTGCCTTAGTTGGAGGGATTTGTTTAGGGGCTGGGACCTTGTTACTCATTCTTTTTACTTTTCTCTCCCGTCGTCGCTATTTCCTCTTAAAAATGGGAGAGGTAGCCATTCACGAGGCTCTGATCACCGAATATGCAAAAACGTGTTTGGATGAGATCTTTCCAAACAGAAAGGGGAGGTGTGAGGTGGTCGTGAGGAGAGACCAAACGGTGGAAATTTTGGCTAAGCTTCCCTATTTGTCAGAAGAGGGAATGGAAAAATCTCTAGAGGAGGTCGAAAAAAAATTGACGACCGCCTTACAAAAAAATTGCGGGTACACCCGCCCATTCATTTTCAATGTTCAACTGGGCTAATAAGTACTTCCATCTTGCTGAGCATCAAACTACGGTTCGCACCGAGATGTTGGCAGGCCTTACGACTTTTTCTACCCTTGCCTATGCCCTTCTCCTCATCCCTTCCATTCTAGCTGATGCAGGAATTGACTTTTCTTCTTCTCTGACTGCAATGGCTATAATCGGGGCTTTCTCTTCAATTGTGATGGCCTTTTTGGCCAACTACCCCTTTGTCCTAGCCCCTGGGATTGCCCTTGCTGTCTATTTCACCTATTTTGTCGTGCTGGGAAGAGGGTACTCCTGGGAAGTGGGATTGGGTCTTGTCTTTCTTGCGGGGATCACTCTTCTTCTTCTCAATCTCCTTCGGATCAGGCAGCTGATCATCGAGGTGATCCCCCTTTCGATTCGCCTCTCCACGACTGCGGGTCTTGGCCTTTTTCTCGCTTTGATCGGTTTGAAAAATGCGGGGATCATCACAGCTCATCCCGATACCCTTCTCTCTTTTGGGGATCCGAGTTCTGTCGCTCATGCGATGACGGCTCTTGGCCTTGTGGCAATCGGGGTGATGATGGTCTACCGGATTCCAGGAGCGATTTTTCTGGGGATCTTGCTTGTTTGGCTCGTCAGCTTTGCTTTTGGATGGGCGAGCTGGAAAGGGCTCGTCTCCTGGCCGAGCTCCCTTTCTCCCACACTCTTCCAGCTCGATGTACGTGGGGCATTTAGGCAAGATGCTTTCTCTGTCTATCTCTCTTTGCTCTTTGTCTCTCTTTTCGACTCGACAGGAACTCTTTTGGGACTTGCCGAAGAGGGAGGTTTTTTGGAGGAGTGCGATATTCCAGGGAGAACGTGCCTTTTTCCACGCGTTTCTAAAGCTGTCATGCCAGACACTTTAGGGACGATTTTCGGATCGATGCTCGGAGTCACTCCCGTTGCAGTCTATCTCGAATCGGCTGCAGGGATTGCTGTGGGAGGGAAAACGGGATTGACTGCTCTCACTGCTGGTTTCCTCTTCCTCGTGGCTCTCTTCTTTGCTCCTTTTGCCTCTTCAATCCCTTCCTTTGCAACAGCTCCGGCTCTTGTTCTCATTGGAGCGATGATGTTAAAGCCGATCACGCGCCTCCCTTGGGATGACCCTTCTGAGTGGATCCCAGGCTTCGTCACCCTCATCTTGATCCCTTTCACCTACAGCATTGCCATTGGGATTGCTGTTGGCTACATCACCTACTGCTTACTAAAGCTCTTTTCAGGCAAACTCAAAGAGGTCCACTGGCTCTCTTGGATCTTGGGAGCCCTCTTCGTCCTCAAATTCCTCCTTTTCCCCCACTCCTAAAACCAACCAGCAGAGGACTTGAGAGATGTTAGGAGAAAGAAAAAAACGCAACTTTGCGTTCTTCGTGGTTAGGAAGTCTCCAAAGACTTTTGGGCGAGAAGGGTGTCGCAGTCTTTTTGGGTGATCCCTTGGACTTGCTTCCACTGCGCGGGGTCGGCATCAAAGACCCGTTTCCAGCTTCCAAAGTGGGTGAGAAGGCGCCTCCGTTTGATCGGCCCGATGCCAGGGAGGCGGTCGTACTTGCTCCCTAAACTCTTTTTCCCCCTCCTTTGTCTTTGGAAGGTAATCGCAAACCGGTGGGCCTCATCGCGGATTCTCTGGAGGAGGAAGAGGAGAGAGGAGTGGGGAGAGAAGGTGATTGGATCGGGACGGTTTAGTAGAAAGACCCGTTCAGCGGTGATTCCCTTGTCGTGGCGTCCCTCCTCTTTTGTGACCGCCAAGAGATCGACTGTACTGACATCGAGATCGGAGAGGATCTGGGCTGCCACATTGAGATGCCCTTTTCCTCCATCTATGACGATGAGATCGGGAAGAATCCCTTCCTCTTTTGCTTTCCGGTAGCGGCGGGTCATCACTTCTCTTAGAGCCCCGTAATCATCAGAGGGGTCGGCCGTTTTGATCCCGAATTTTCGGTAGTGGCGAGAGGCTTTTTCTCCCCCTATAAAGACAACCATGGCCGAGACTGGTTCGCTCCCAGAGAGATTGGAGTTATCGAAACACTCGATCCTCTCAGGGTAGTTGGTGAGCTTGAATTTCTCTTCCATCTCCATCAGGATTTGCTCTGTGACGTGCTGCGCTTCTGCCTCTTGTTGGAACTTGGCTTTCGCGTTGGTCATCGCCATCTTCACAAGGGCTTTTTTATTCCCTTTTTGAGGAGATAGGAGGGAAATTTTCCGCTCTTTTCCCTCCGAGAGGAGCTCTTCAAGGGTTTTTTGATCGGGAAGGGTCAAGGGGAGGAGAATCTGTTTTGGGAGCTCTTTTTTCTCCTGGTAGTGTTGGAGGAGGAAGGAGGTGAAGAGTTCCTCTTCCTCTTGTGCGTTTTTCGAGAAGAACCTATCTTGGGCGGCAAGGAGTTTCCCGTCGCGGAAGATCATTTGGGTGAGGAGGACTCGATCGGCCTCTCGATAGATCCCGAGGGCGTCGAGATCTTCTCGACCAGCCTTTTGGACCCGTTGGTTTTCGAGGGTTTTTTCGACGGCCTCTAGGGTCTCATGGATCCGCTGCGCTTTTTCGAAGGCGAGCTGTTCTGTCGTCTCCTCTCTTTGCTTAAGAAGACTTTTGCGGATTTGGGTGTCGTGTCCCTTGAGGAAGTGAGTGACTTGCTCAACTAAGTGGTCGTACTCTTGCTTGCTGCACTTTCCCACGCAGGGGGCGATACACCGCTTCATGTCGTAAAGAATACAGGGACGGGAACGGCTTGCTAGTTCTTGGTCAGAACATTGGCGCATAGGGAAAAGGTTCCGGAGGAGCTCGAGGGTTTGTCTTGCAGCATACCCGTGGGTGTAGGGGCCAAAATAGAGATTTCCTGAAGGGGGCTTCCCCTTATAGCGGACCAATCGGATCATCGGCCACTTGTGCTTGACGTTGATCATGAGACTGAAAAAGGTCTTGTCGTCTTTGAGAAGGGCGTTGTATTTCGGCTGGTGCTTTTTGATCAGGTTGTTTTCAAGAAGAAGGGCCTCTTTTTCAGAGGCGACTACAATCGTTTCGATCGACTCGACTTGTGTGGTCAAAAAGGGGACCATCACCCTCCCATCTTGCCGGGGAGTGAAGTACTGCCGGACGCGAGAGCGTAAGTTTTTCGCTTTTCCGATATAGAGAATCTTCCCCGCTCGATTTTTCATCAAGTAGACCCCTGGAAGGGTCGGAAATGATTTGAGTCTCTCTTTTTCAAACGGCATCGTCTGTCAAAATAGGGTGAGTTGGTAGGGAGAGTCGCCTTTTTTCTCTTTCGTTCGGCTCTCTTTTCTGCTTTCGAGCTTCTTGAGGATCGTTTGGGCCCGCGCCAGGACGGGGAGAGGGAGGCCGGCGAGTCTTGCCACATGGATCCCATAACTTTTATCAGCTCCCCCTTTCTCGATCTTGTGGAGGAAGACGATCTCCTCTTTCCACTCTTGGACCGTTGCATGGTAGTTGACAGCACCTGGAATTTTCTTCTCGAGTTCGGTCAATTCCCAATAGTGGGTCGCAAAGAGGGTTTTGGGTTGCTTCTCGGGGGTGGTCAAAAGATACTCTGCGACAGACCAGGCAATCGCAACTCCATCGTAGGTGCTCGTTCCCCGCCCGATCTCGTCTAAGATCACAAGAGACCTTGAGGTGGCATTGTGGAGGATGTTGGCCGTCTCGCTCATCTCGACCATAAAGGTTGATTGTCCTCGAGAGAGATCATCGCTCGCTCCGATACGGGTGAAGATTTTGTCGACGACTCCGATACGAGCCCTTGTCGCAGGGACGAAAGAGCCCATCTGGGCCAAGATCACAATGAGGGCGACTTGTCTGATATAGGTCGATTTTCCTGCCATATTTGGTCCGGTGATCAACATGAGCCGTTCTTGGGAGAAAAGCGTAGTATCGTTGGGGATATATGTTTCAGGATGGGAGGCTTCAACAACGGGATGGCGCCCTTCTTGGATCTCGATCCGGTCGCTCTCATCGACCAAGGGGCGGCAAAACTGGTTCCGTTTGGCTACTTCGGCGAGCGAGACCAAGACATCGAGATGGGCGATCGACCTTGCAATCTGGAAGATCTCCTTTTCAAAAGCAGCCACTTCTTCCCGCAGCTCGAAAAAGAGGCGTTGCTCAAGAGACCCCCTTCTCTCCTGGGCTGTTAAGACTTTCTCTTCGTATTGTTTCAAAGTAGGGGAGATAAACCTCTCTGAATTGACAAGAGTTTGTCTCCTTTCGAAGTTTTCTGGCATGAGGTGGGCTTGCCCTTTGCTCACCTCGATGTAGTAGCCAAAGACCTTGTTGAAATGGACCTTCAGGTTTTTGATTCCGGTGCTCTCTTTGATGCGAGCCTGGTAATTCGCGAGCCACTCCTTCCCCCCTTTCGCGAGGTTGCGGAGCTCGTCTACTTCGGAGTGGTACCCCTCCTTGAAGATATTTCCCTCTGCTATCCGGATCGGTGGTTCATCGGAGATGGCTCTCTCGAGCTTCTCTACAAGAGAGGAGAGATCGACAAGGGAGGAGGCGCACTCTTGGAGGATGGGAGCTTCAAGAGTCTCTATAAGAGAGTGAATTTTAGGAAGATTTGCGATCGAGAGTTTCAAAGAGAGGAGGTCTCGAGGGTTTGCAAGCCCTGAAGAGACGCGCATCATAAGCCGCTCGAGATCGCGTACGGTTCGAAATTCCTGTCTGAGCTCCCCTCGGAGTGTCGAATTGTGATAGAAAGCTTCGACCCCCTCTTGCCGCTTATTGATCTCCTGAGCAGAGAGAAGCGGCTTTTTGATCCACTCGCGGAGTAATCTTCCTCCCATCGGGGTATACGTTTCGTCGAGCACATGGAGGAGGGTGTGTTTCCGGGAGCCGTCACGGAAAGACTCGGTCAATTCGAGATTTTTTTGGCTTGCCCGGTCGATGAGAAGGACCTCTTCTGTTGAGTAGGGGTGGATCTCTTTTAGGTGAGAGACAGGAAGAAAGAGGGTGTCGCGGACATAGGCGAGAAGAGCGCCTGCAGCATTGATCGCAGCCACTTTTCCCTCAAGGCCAAACCCATCGAGGTGGGCAAGGCGGAAATGATTCGTCAACGTTTCTGAAGCCGTTTTATGGGCATAGTGCCACTCTTCAATTTCAGAGAGACTCGCCCCTGTTTCACGCAAGAGGAGAGGGTATTTTTCTCGGAATTTCTTACTCACGACAAGCTCAGCTGGGCGGAGGCGGTAGAGCTCGTTTAAGAGCTCTCTTTCTTCCGTAAGCTCGATCACTTGGAAACGGGCCGTTGTGAGTTCTAGTGCAGCGATGCCAAAAAGGGAGCCTACCTGGGTAAGCGAGACGAGGAAATTAGTACTTTTTTCGGGGACAAGAGAGGAGCCGATGACCGTTCCGGGGGTGACAAAGCGGACAATCTCCCTTTTGACGAGCCCCTTAGCTACCTTTGGATCTTCGACTTGCTCGGCGATTGCCACCCGATACCCTTTTCCCACGAGGCGGTCGATATACGATTCGCACGTATGCCAAGGGACTCCACTCATGGGGATCTCTTGCCGTTTGGTCAAGGTGAGTTCGAGCTCTTCGGCCAGAACTTCGGCATCCTCATAGAACGCTTCGTAAAAATCGCCCATCCGGAAGAAGAGAACAGCCTCCTTGGCTTGGGCCTTACACGCCGCCCACTGCTCCATCATCGGCGTCCGCTTCCTCTCCTCAATCTCCACAGATGACATCACTCTCTCCTAGCTTTTTAGAATGAGGAGCTAGCTTACCATCCTTTTACTCCGCAGGCAACCCAGAATGGGCTCTGCCCAAAAACAGGAGTTATTTTTCTTCCAAGTCAGGTAAGAATTGTAACAAACCTCGACCATCCTGCATTTTGGGAATAGATAATGGAATATTACTACTGTTAAAGTCTAGAATGCTTGCAATGTTCGGCAAAAGGGCTATTTTCTGATCAACACCCTGGTTTGGATTGGTCGGGCTGTTTCGAACAATTTCGACCGGTTTAGATGCATTTTTTTTGTAAAGACGCTGACATGTTAGACTACACGCATTGCAAGCCATTATTTTATCTTGATTCATTGCTTCAGAATTGATAATGTACTTTCGCACATTTCTCCATTGAACCATTTTGTTAGGGTTCATTGTCTTGAGTTCATGTTGGGTTCTCTCACACATGAAGCATTCCCTTGAACTCTCAATTTTGGGTCTACCAATGACCACTATAGCCTCCTTGACCACTATAGCCTCCTTTTTAACAATATTGTAACATAAGTCATTCTTATTTATATAGATAAAAAATTGCGTATGTGACAGCAGAATGATAATGTGAGTTGCCGTATATGAAAATATTGCGCGGAATATTAAAAGACTTTTTTCTTTATGATGAGAGGTGAAGAATGAGGTCAGGAAGGGAGACAAAATGTACCTCAACTCCCTCGTATTTTTTTACAAAGGGGCGATCGAGATCACTCCCCACCACATAATTCTCTCCCTTTGGATAACGCGCTCGGAACTTTTTCATGTTGTTTGGGGTGAAATTAGACGAGTTCCACTTGCATTCGATGGTGATGATCTCGTCTTTGCGTCGTCTTTCCAGAACAAAATCGATTTCATGATCTCTTTTGTCTCGCCAATAGAGGATTTTCTCTCCTTGCAATTGTCCGGTTAGCTCATTGAGAATGATGTGTTCCCATAACTGCCCCAGATCTTCATTGCGGAGATGAACCCATCCTTTTGCATGAGAGACAAAACCTGTGTCAAATCCGTATACCTTAGGAGCAGAGATGATCTCTGTTGCTGGGTGTGTGCTAAAAGGACGTACGATATAGGCTACGTAGGTCGTTTCAAGAACCGAGAGGTAGCTGGAAATCGTGGTCCGGCTTACCTCACAAGGGGAAGCAAAACGAGAAGCTTCAAACATACTCCCACTCTGTGCAAGCAGGAGCTCAGTGAAGCGCATAAAGGAGTATTTTTTTTCTAAGTGGTAGAGTTCTTGGATGTCTTTTGCCCAGTAGGAGGAGAGCCACTCTTGGTAATCACTTTCGATGAGCTCATCGGCCAGAAAAAAGGGGGGAAGCCCTCCGAATAAGAGTCGGTGGGAAAAGGTTTTTTCGTCAAAATCGGCAAGCTCGTGATAGAGCATGGGAGGGAGGTGGATCTTCTCTTTCCGCCCTGTTAAAGTGTCTCGAAATTTTTTTGAGGCTCCGAGAGTGGAAGAGCCTGTTGCTAGGATCCGAACTGAGGGATAGTGGTCAGCTGCGATTTTGAGAAGTTCAGATGGATTTGGGAGCCTATGGATTTCGTCAAGTATGAGCCTCCTATTGAGCATACTCCTTAAAAAGGCTTCAGGATCCTCTAACACCCGACGAACTCTTGGCAATTCACAATCGAAATACTCGACCCCGTCCAAACTTTGGCATAGGCAGGTTTTTCCGGCTCTCCTGACTCCAGCCAGCCAGATGATCGACCGTTTTTTCCAGGCTTTTTCGATCTTTTTGATCCAAAAGTCTCTTTTGATCACTCGCTAACTCCTATACTAAACGCCAGTCTACTTGCGTTTAGTTTTCTTGTCAATCGGGTGAAAATGATGTTCTTCAGAGAGGATGTAGATACTAGATGTAAAGTCCATTTGCGTCTAGTAGCACTATATGCAAATAGGCTTGCGTTTAGTATGGGCTTGAAGCAGATTTTTAAGATTGACGTGATATTGGGTTTCTTTATATTATCTTAAATTTCATAGTAGGGTGAGTTTCTATGCATCGAATGCGAAGAGTCTTTTTTCTTTTATCCTTTGTGTTGTTCATTCCTCTCCAAGGGTTTGCCTGGTGGGATGTGGGGCACATGCTAACAGTAGAAGTGGCAAGGTCGCAGCTAGACCCTGCAGTTGTTGCAAAAATCGAGAAGATCGTCGGGCAATTTGAGAAAGATTTTCCTAGGTGTAGTACGTTCACAACGGCTTCTTGTTTTCCCGATGACATCACAAGTATGGGATTATCGGGCTTTAAAGTGTGGCATGGGGTTCTTTCACCCTATGATCCTGATGGGATCCTTTCTGAAAGAGAAAAGGAAGTCATCAACACTCTTGTTTCCACCAACAACTTACACTCTGCAATCACCCAAGCTCAAAAAACCCTCAAAAATCCCCATGCTAGCGGGTGGGAGCAGGCATTTATGCTTTGTTTCTTACTCCATTGTGTTGGTGATATTCATCAGCCACTGCATTGTATCCATCTCTACTCAGATGCATTCCCCAGTGGGGACATGGCAGGGCATCGGTATCGGCTAAAAGGGTCTGGATTTAAAAATATCCATGTTTTGTGGGATTCCATTTTGGGTCTTGGAAGTGCTCGGTTAGATCGTCCCTTGAACCCGGAAGATGAGGAGTGGATTTGCTCGTTTGCTAAGGAAATACTCGATAGCTACCCTCCTGAATCTTTTCCTCAACTCGAGGATTTAGATACTACCCATTGGAGTGGAGAAAGTTATCATATAGCTGTTGCCTATGTTTACGATGGTATTGAGCCCGATTCAACTCCTTCTGAAGAGTATACCCTACGGGGTCAAAAAATTGCTTTGGGACAAATCGCATTAGCTGGTTATAGGCTGGCAATCCTTTTGAATGAGCTGTATACTGAATAGGCAATATGTTAACAGCAGTTTATCCAGGTACCTTTGACCCGCCTACAGTAGGTCATGTTGATATTGCCCAAAGGTGTGCCGCTTTTTTTCAGAAGCTCTATATTGGCGTTGGTATCAATTCTCTTAAATCAAATCCGGTGTTTTCTCCGGAGGAAAGGGTGGCGATGTTGCGTCGAGTATTTGGTCAACATCCAAAAATAGAAGTGGTTGCATTCGAAGGGCTTCTTGTGGATTTTGTGGAAGAACATGCAATCAGAACGATCATTCGCTCTGTCCGTACATCTGGAGACATCGACTTTGAAATCTCACAAGCTTCACTCAATCGACGTATGACTGGAGTGGAGACTTTCTGGATCAGCGCAAAACCGGAATATCGAGACCTTAGTTCCACTCTTGTTCAAGAGATCGGAAGGGGGGGGCGCTCGCTTGAGAACTTCGTCCCAAAAGAGATTCAGCAAGAAGTAGAGCAGCGTTTAGCTGGAAAGTAATATGCTTTTTATAAAAGCAGATCAAGGTCGGATTCTTAAGGTTGGGTATTTATTCTCTTATTTATTGAATGCCCCTCTCTTTGCGATCTATAGCTTGATGGCATTCATTCTCTACAAGGATCTACACGCCTCTCCCATCCAGATTACGACGTTAGTTGCGATCAAGCCCATGGTTGCAGTGATTTCATCGTATTGGAACGAGCATTTTTCTCTGCATCGAGGGAGAATGAGAGCAAATATTATCGGCGCTACTTTGATTGGCCTTTTGCCAACGTTTTTTTACCCCTTCTTCCAGAACGCTTGGCTTTTTGTGGGAGCGTTTGGGATCTATTTCTTTGCCGAACGGGCGGTGATTCCCGCATGGATGGAGCTGATCAAAATCTCTCTTCCCGAAGCGGAGCAGTCTAAAGTTGTAGGTCAAGGTTCATTGATCATGTTTCTCTCGTCAGCGGGCTTTCCTCTTTTGATTTGCCCCCTCCTCGATCAATACAGTCAATCGTGGAGATGGATCTTTCCTCTGTTGGGGTTGATTAGTTTGGCACGCCTCCCCTTCCTTTTTCTCCTCCTGAAATCTTACGAGAAAAGAGAAGAAAAACAGAAAGCCACGTTTTCTCTTTCTGCCCCTTGGATCAGGGGATGGAGAGTGCTTCGCTCTAGGCCAGATTTTGCCTATTATCAGGCGATTTTTTTCTGCGGAGGGCTTGGTCTTATGATTATGCAACCATCTTTGCCTCAAATCATTGAGCAGAACTTGCAGCTCTCTTACACAGAAATTGCGCTAGCTGTCGCTTTCTGCAAGGGGATAGGGTTTGCAGCTACAGTCTCTCTTTGGTCCTCAAAACTACATAGGACAAACATTTTTAAATACTGCGGCATTGTGACGTTATTTGCTGCCTGTTCGATCTGCCTGATTTTGCTATCTAAATTCTTGGGTGTCTGTATTTACCTGGCGTTTTTTCTGTATGGTGTGATGCAAGCAGGGAGCCAGTTGAGCTGGCAGCTGGGGGGTCCGATCTTTTCTCCCAAGCAAGATAGTTCTCACTACACGAGTATCAATGTCATTTTTGTTGGGTTGAGGGGATGCATTGGGCCTCTCCTTGGTGGTCTTCTCTGTGCTCGGCTAGGATCGACAATTGCCCTTGGCATCGGGGGGCTTTTTTGTGCTCTAGGATGTGTTCTTGGCTTTTTTGGGAATAAAGAGGTACAGTTGACGCCTAAACCCGATTTTTGATGTTGTATACCAAAGAGAGTTTACAGACCCTCCGTGAGAGGGTCGATCTTGTTGAGCTCCTTTCCTCCCATGTGGAGCTGAAACGCTCCGGGGGGGCGTACAAGGGACTTTGCCCCTTTCACGAGGAGAAGACCCCCTCGTTTGGGACCCAACGGGGTGACTCGCACTACCACTGTTTCGGGTGTGGTGCTCATGGGGATGCGATCGAATTTTTGATGAGCTACCTCAATCTCCGTTTTACAGAAGCGGTCGAGATGCTTGCCGAAAAGTTCCACGTCTCTTTGGAGACAATGGAGGGGCCTGAAGAGAAGGGGACTTCCAAGGCTCTTTTAAAAAAGCCGCTATCTCTTGCCTCGGCTTTCTACCACGACTATCTCCTCTACTCCGAGGAGGGGAGGGGAGCCCTCGAGTATCTCTTCAAACGAGGGCTCACTATCGATTTTCTCTCCCGTTTCGAAATCGGGTATGCCCCCAACCGAGGGAATCCCTTTTTCCAGGCGATGAGAAAGGAAAAATTCTCGGACAAAATTTTGGAAGAGGTGGGACTCTTACGAGAGGGGAGCCGTCTCTTTTTTCGGGAGCGGATCACCTTTCCGATCCGAGACCATGCGGGGCAGGTGATCGGGTTTTCGGCTCGTAAGATCAAGGAGGAGACCTTTGGGGGTAAATACATCAACACCCCCGAAACCCCTCTTTTCAAAAAATCCCGCACTCTCTTTGGTCTCAACTACTCGCGCAGGAGAATTGCTAAAGAGAAACGGGCTCTTATCGTGGAAGGACAGATCGACTGTCTCCGTCTGATCGAGGCGGGGCTCAACCTCACCGTCGCCTCTTTGGGAACGGCTTTTGGGGAGTCCCATGTCGAGCTACTTACGCAGCTAGGTGTCCAAGAGGTCTACCTCCTCTTTGATGGGGATACTGCCGGAAAAAAAGCCCTCTCGACTACCGGAGATCTCTTCCAAAGGGTGGGAGTTGAGGCAAAAGCGGTCCCCTTCCCTGAAGGGAGCGACCCCGATACCTATCTTGCCGAAAGGGGGACGGAGAGCCTTCTCACCCTTCTTGAAAAAGCTCCGAGCTACCTCGAATTCCAAGTAGCCTATCTCGGACAGCAGCACGACCCCACCACCCCCGCTGGAAAGGCTGAGCTGATACGGAGTGTAAAGAGACAGATCGAAGGGTGGGACGATCCGGTGATGGTTTATGAGAGCCTCCGGAAAGTTGCCAAACTCCTCCAGGTCCCCGAACAGACAGTTCTCGGCACCTCTGGCTATGCCCCTTCCCTCTACATCAAAAAACGAGGAGCTCTTGAAAATGACGAACTCGACCCAAACCAGATCCTTGAGCTCGACCTTCTCCGGTGGCTCTACATCTTAGGAGAAGAGAGGCCCGACTTTTTCCAGGCAGTTGAGAAATACCTCACCGAGGAGCACTTCTGGACCCCCACCTGCCGCACCCTCTTTCGCAATCTCCTCAAAGTGAAGAAGCGGGATCTTCTCGCCCTTGCCCATGACCTCGAAGATCCCACCTTTCTCGACAAGGTCATGGAAAAGCGGGTCAATCTCGATCGAGGGGAAAAGCTCTTTATCGAGACTCTCCAGAAAATCCTCGATCGGCAGTGGCTCCAAACGCGGGAAAAGATTAAGATAGAGATCCACAGCGGAAACTACGGAGATGATGCAGTTTTGGACCTGGTAAAAGAGTTCGATGCCCTGAAAGGAAAACGGATTACAGCTGCCCTATGAAACACCTACTCTTCTACGACGGAGACTGCCCCTTGTGCAATAGAGCCGTCCGCTTTGTCCTTGGTGCTGATACCCAAAACCACTTTGCTTTTGCTCCCCTTCATGGGGAAACCGCCCAAAAAGAGCTCGCCGATCTTCACACACAACACCCCGACCTTGACACCCTCGTCCTTCTCCAAAACTACGGATCTGAAAACGAGGAGACCCTCCTTGAAGCAAAAGGTGCCCTTCGCATCTGCTGGCTCCTGGGAGGGTGGTACGCCCCCTTAGGCCTCCTCTCCTTCCTCCCCGGCCTCCTCTTCGACTGGGGCTACCGCCTCATTGCCAAAAACCGCTTCAAGCTCTTCTCCAAAAAGCTCCCCCTCCCTCCCCACGACCCCTCCCGCTTCCTATCGTAACACGCAAGTTGCTAGCTCGGCACATATCTTAAGTTTTACAAAATCAATTTCACCACAGAGAACACAGAGAGCACAGAGGAGGAAAATTCCATTCTCAGTGTTCTCTGTGGTAATAAATAAAATTCAATCGCAATAGTCAGCATGGGAAAAGGCTTATCTTTTTCCGGAGACTTCCAAAATCAAAAACATGAGCCCCATAAACCCTCAAGAGAGCCTAGAGAGATCGAGGAGCGAGTCGGAAAGGTCGCGGATATGGGGTCCGTAAAATGGGATCATCACAACAACAAGCTTTCCGAGCTGCCCATGGAGAGCTTTTTGACGATCCCGTAGATTGCTTCTTTTTCGACGTAACCACTCTTTATTTTGAAAGCATAGATGAAGATGAGATGCGCAGCTTTGG
>JAAKFR010000045.1 GCA_011064985.1 Chlamydiota bacterium | reverse complement strand
ACTCATCCCGCAGAGGACAATGAATACGCAAACTTTTTACTAACAAGACACAAAGCTTCAACACAAAGACACAAAGACACAAAGGATTTCTTAAATCCGGCCTCCTCCTCGTAAGAGGAGTTTTCCTTAAGGAGAGAGCAAAAATGGAAAATAGAATCGAACAATAACATGAGAAATTCAACATTTCTATTTTCCATTTTTGCTCTCTCCTTAAGGAAAAAGACCCTTTGGGTCAGGCCGGATTCTTCGTGTCTTCGTGGCTTTGTGTTGAAGCTTTGTGTCTTTTGTGCCTTCCGTTCTCGTTATTTCCCGATAGGGGGCATGCAAGAGCCTGGATACAAAAGCCTGCCACAAATGAAGGCAAAAGCTCCACTTTTAATTACACCCGTGCTTATGTTTGTGCTTGTGGGAAAAACGAGGGTTTGGTAATCTCTCGTGTTCTGTTTCACAAGTGGGGACTTTAAGAGAGTCCTTCCAGGTAAATAGAGCCTCAAGCACCGGTAATCGCTCATATTACTGATGAGGACAACCTGGCAGTTGATGAGGGAAACAAGTAGTGGGCAAAGACCGCACCACTAGGAAAAGAGAGATTAAGCAAGATTTTGCACATGCAAGGTCTAAAGCTGAAAAGCGTTTTTAACGAATAGGGAAGAGAATCCTATGGTATTGAAGTTGATGGGAAAGAAGCGGGGAATGACGCAACGTTTTGATGAAAAAGGAAACGTTGTTGTATGCACCATTATCCAAGCTGAACCAAATGTGATTACCCAGATCAAGCGTAAAGAATCAGACGGGTACAACGCTCTTCAGCTCGGTTATCAGAAGATTCTCACCAAAGACCCCCGAACTGTTGAAAAACGGATGAGTCGTCAACTTCTTGGACATTTTTCCAAATCCGAAATTCAACCACGCCGTTTTCTTTCTGAATCTCGTGTGGAAAAAGTAGAGGAGTATGAAGTGGGGCAAGAGGTAGGTGTCTCCCTGTTTTCTGAGGTCTCCTACGTAGATGTAGCCGGAATCTCAAAAGGAAAAGGGTTCCAAGGGGTGATTAAGCGGCATGGTTTCAAGGGTGGACCCGCTGCTCACGGTTCTGGGTTTCATAGACATGGAGGGTCCACCGGAATGCGTTCTACACCTGGTCGCTGTCTGCCTGGTCAGAAAAAGGCCGGGAGAATGGGTGGTGAACAGGTAACAGTGCAAAATCTCCGCGTGATCGGGATCGATGAAGAGAAAAATCTGTTGGTTGTGGAAGGATCAATTCCAGGGCCTAGAGGAGGAGTAGTGTCAGTTACTCCTGCGAAGAAAAAAACTAGTTAAGGATTTATCGTGGCAACGTTAAAAAAAATCAATCTTAAAGGGGAAGAGGTCGGAGAATTGATCGTTGAAGATTCCTTCCTGGAAGTGGATGGAAATCGTCAAATGATCAAAGACTATATCGTTGCCTTAAGAGCGAATCGCCGCCAGTGGTCTGCCAGTACGAAAGGGCGCTCCGAGGTCAATCATACTAAGAGAAAGCCTTACAAGCAGAAGGGGACGGGAAATGCTCGACAAGGGAGTCTTGCTGCTCCTCAATTTAAAGGGGGCGGTGTTGTTTTTGGGCCGAAGCCAAAATTTGACCAACATGTCCGGATCAACCAGAAAGAAAGACGCCTTGCTTCGCGCACGTTGTTGAAAGAGAAAATAGAACAAAATCATCTTGTATTAGTTGAGGACGCCTCCTTTTCTTCTGAGTTCTCTGCGCCCAAGACGCAAACAGTAGCGCAGTTTTTGAAAGGACAAAAACTCTCTGGGAAGAGAATCCTTTTTGTAGGGGAAGCCTCCTATGAAGAGGTTGATGTGTTAGGTGAAATGTGTAAGATTTCTACCCCCTGCTCTAAGCATGGGCATTTTAAGAAAAGCGTCCGGAATATACCGAAGAGTACTTTTGTACAAGCAGCTAATGTGAATGGATATGATCTTATCTCCGTACAGGAGATTGTGATGACCGAGTCTGCTTTGAAGCAACTAATGGAACTCTGGAAATAGGAAAGGAACATGAAAGACCCTTTTAATGTTGTGAAAGCCCGCTATGTGACTGAGAAAGCAACCATGCTTGAACAGCTCCACTTATCGGATAAGAATCGTTGTCTAGCAAGATGTGATGCCCCTAAAGCGGTCTTTCTTGTAAGAACAAGTGCAAACAAGCAAGAGATCGCTAAGGCCGTTGAAGAGATTTACAAAGAGAAAAACGTAAAAGTGACAAAGGTCAATACGATCCTCACAAAAGGTAAACCAAAAAAACGTGGTAGGGCCCGCCCAGGCTCAACAGCAAGTTATAAAAAAGCGATTGTTACCCTTGAGAAAGGGGACAGGATTGACGAGGTGTAAGAGGAAAGGACGATGCCGAAAAAATTTAAACCGACAACTCCGAGTTTACGACAGACTGTCCTTCCTTCCTTTGAGGAGATTACGCGTCAAGGTGATCTGAAAGGGAATAAGTCTAAGGGGAAGATTAAGCCTACTAAGGAGTTACTCCTTAGCAAAAGAAGAATAAATGGAAGGAATAATCTCGGTCGAATCACCTGTCGTCATAGGGGTGGTGGACATAAGCGTCGCTACCGCCTAATCGACTTTCTTCGAGACAAGGACGAGATCCCTGCAAAGGTCGCTTCTATTGAATACGATCCTAATCGAACGGCCCATATTGCTCTTTTGAATTATGTCGATGGAGAGAAGCGTTATATTTTGGCTCCCAAAGGCTTGAAACGAGGTGATAAAGTTGTGTCTGGGGCCAAAAGTCCAGCTAAAGTTGGTTGCTGTATGTCTTTAAAGGATATGCCTCTTGGCTCTTTTGTCCATAATATTGAATTAAAACCTGGCAAGGGAGGGCAACTTGTACGTTCTGCAGGTCTCTCTGCACAGCTTTTGGCCCGTAGTAACAACTACGCAACAATCAAAATGCCTTCAGGAGAGTACCGGCTCATTAACGAGAATTGTCGTGCTACATTTGGCGAGCTTACAAATGCGGAGCATAGTCTGAGAGTTGAAGGGAAGGCAGGAAGAAATAGGTGGAAAGGAATAAGGCCAACCGTTCGAGGTACAGCCATGAACCCCGTCGATCACCCACATGGAGGAGGAGAAGGACGTCATAACGGATATATTCCTCAAACTCCGTGGGCTAAGCCGACTAAAGGGTATAGAACACGCACGAAGAGTAAAACAACTAAGTGGATTGTGAAAGACCGCAGGAAAAAATAAGATATGGGTAGATCATTAAAAAAGGGTCCATTTGTCGACCATCATCTTTTGAATAAGGTGAGAAAACAAAACTCCGAAGGGACTAAAAAGCCGATCAAAACTTGGTCACGACGATCTATGATCATCCCTGATATGATCGGGCACACTTTTGAAGTACATAATGGACGAAAGTTTCTTACAGTTTTTGTTTCGGAGACGATGGTTGGGCATAAGCTTGGAGAATATTCTCCTACCCGCCTGTTTAAAACACACCCAGTGAAGAAGTAGGTAGAGAAGATAATGGAAGAAAGATCCAAAGCGGTTACAAAATATCTCCGAGTGCCACCTAGAAAGGCACGCCTTGCGGCAGATTTGATTCGAGGGCTCTCTGTTGAGGAAGCAGAAGTACAGCTAGAGTTTTCGTCGCTAAAAGCTGGACGCTGGTTGAAAAAGACACTCAACAGTGCGGTTGCCAATGCTGAACTTCAGTGGGACGCTCGGCGAGATCGACTTTCAGTGTTGGAAGTAAAAGTAGATGAAGGGCCCTATTTTAAGAGGGCAAAGTCAAAATCACGAGGTGGAAGAGCTCCCGTGTTAAAGCGTACAAGCCATTTTACGGTTGTCGTTGGTGAAAAAGCTGTGGAGGGAGAATAGAATGGGTCAGAAAGTATGTCCAATTGGCTTTCGAACAAGTTTAACAAAAAAGTGGGGTTCCTTCTGGTACGGCAATAAGCAAGAGTTTGGGAATTTCCTGCTAGAAGATCAGCAGATTCGAAAGTTTTTAAAGAAAAAATCCTCTTGCCAGGGGGCTTCAAAGTTTACAATTAGACGGACTGGAGAAAAAGTTGAAGTCACTATCCACACTTCTCGCCCTGGCCTTGTGATTGGAAAAAAAGGTGCAGAGATTGATGTTCTCAAACAGGATCTCAAGAAACTTACTGGTAAGAATATATGGATCGAAGTTGAAGAGATCAAACGACCTGATTTAGATAGTCAATTGGTCTCTGAGGCGATAGCGAAGCAGCTTGAACGTAGGATCGCTTTTAGACGCGCAATGAAAAAAGCTCTTCAATCGACAATGGATGCGGGAGCTGTTGGGGTTAAAATCCAGGTTTCTGGACGCTTAGGTGGAGCAGAAATTGCCCGTACTGAATGGTACAAGAAGGGAAGAATCCCTCTTCACACTTTACGCGCTGATATTGACTACGCAACAGCTAGAGCTGAAACAACCTATGGTTGTATCGGAATCAAAGTATGGATTAACCACGGAGAGGAGATTTCCTCTAAGGAATCGAGAGCATAAGGAGCTATTGGTATGGTTCTTCTACCCAAGCGAACCAAGTTTAGAAAGCAGCAAAAAGGACAGCACACAGGTCTTAGCAAAGGTGGAAATTTCATCGAGTTTGGAGATTTTGGGATGCAAGCATTGGATCGTGGCCGTATCACTGGCCAACAGATCGAAGCATGCCGTATAGCCATCAATCGATATTTTCGACGTAAAGGTAAGGTCTGGATTCGTGTTTTCCCAGATAAACCAGTCAGCAAAAAACCTGCTGAAACTCGTATGGGTAAAGGAAAAGGTGCTCCTGATCATTGGGTCGCTGTAGTCCGGCCAGGACGGGTCCTTTTTGAAGTTGGGAACATCTCTCGAGAAGATGCCCAGCAAGCTCTTAGAAGAGCAGCTGCAAAACTAGGAATTAAGACCCGCTTTGTTGAGCGTGTAGAAAGAGTATAAATGATGAGAAAAAACCAAGATCTCAGAAGTGAGAGTGAAGAAGAGCTCAACTTGATGCTCGAACATCTTCATAAGGAGATATTCGAGCTGCGAAGTGTTCGGTTAGATGGGACTTCACAAAAAACGCATTTAATTGGTGAAAAGCGTAAAACGATTGCTCGCATTCTTACGATCAAAAGTGAGAACAAAAATAAGGTAGCTTCATGACACAAAATACTCGGGGAACACGTAAGACAAAAGTAGGAGTTGTCGTCTCGACTAAAATGTCGAAAACGGCTGTTGTAAAGGTCGAAAGAACCTTTAGACATCCTGTTTATGGAAAAGTCGTAAGAAGCTCAAAAAAATACCACGCTCATGATGAGCAAGCAAATACACTGAAGGAAGGGGATAAGGTAACTATAGTAGAATCCCGTCCTATATCAAAGTTGAAGCGATGGCGTGTGGTGAGATAAGGATACAAGAGTTAAGGTAGATACATGTTACAACAAGAAACCTATCTCAAAGTTGCTGATAACACAGGTGCTAAGAAAGTGAAATGCTTTAAGGTACTAGGCGGCTCTAAAAGACGTTATGCAGGAGCTGGGGATATCATTATCTGTTCAGTGAGAGATGTAGAACCCGACAGTTCCCTTAAGAAGGGAGATGTCATACGAGCGGTAGTTGTGAGAACTCGCCGTTATATCAAACGAAAGGATGGTTCTTGGCTCAGGTTTGATAGCAACAGCTGCGTGATTATCGATGAAAAGGGAAGTCCAAAAGGAACTCGAATTTTCGGTCCTGTTGCTCGTGAGGTTCGAGAAAAAGGATTTATTAAAATTTGCTCGCTAGCACCTGAAGTAATCTAGCGAATAGAAGAAATACGAAGAGGAAACATGGGCACTAGAAGATTTCGTCCAAATGATGAAGTAATGGTGATAGCAGGAAACGACCGAGGAAGGAGTGGTAAGATTCTTTCCTTTAAGGGAGAACGCGTCATTGTTGAAGGGATCAATGTTCGAAAAAAGCATATGAAGCCGACCCAGCAAAATCAAAAAGGAGAGATTATTGATATCGAATGTTCTGTACATATCTCGAATATAAAACCTTTTGTTGATGGGAAAGCTGTTAAAATCCGAGCACGATTCTCAGAAGGGAAGAAGGAACTCTATTACAAGGATGGCGAGAAAGAAATCTCACATCGTTTTGTTAGAAAGTAAATAATCATTTATCGAGTGACACATGTCTACACTTAAGAAAAAATACTTAGATGAGGTCAAACCGGCCCTTCTCAAGAAGTTCGGGTACAAAAATGTGATGATCGTTCCACAAGTTAAAAAGGTGGTCATCAGCATGGGTCTTGCAGAAGCCTCTAAAGACAAAAATGCTTTACAAGATTGTTTGAACGAACTGACCATGCTATCTGGACAGAAACCAGTTGCAATTCGTGCTAAAAAATCGGTTGCTGGATTCAAATTGAGAGAAGGCCAAGTAATCGGAGCTAAGGTTACTTTGCGTGGAAAAAGAATGTATGATTTTATGAGTCGTTTTTTCAATATTAACAGCCCCCGTATCCGAGACTTGAGAGGGTTTGGATTGAAATGCGATGGTCGTGGTTCCTACACTTTAGGCATCGATGATCAGCAAATTTTTACAGAGATTGACCTTGATAAGGTCCGGCGTACACAAGGGATGAATATCACTTTTGTTACGTCTGCTACATCAGATGAAGAGTGTATTGAACTTTTGCGTCAGATGGGGCTTCCATTCAAAAATGAAAGTTAAAGGTTAAGAAGAGGAATCATATAATATGGCATTACACGACCCGATTGCCGACTTACTTACAAGAATTCGAAATGCAGCGAGAGCGCAACTTCGTTTTCTTGATATACCACATAGTATAATGAAGGAAGCGATCGTTAAGATCATGAAGGAAAATGGATTTATAGCTCAATATTTGGTTAAGGAGGAAGACAAGAAGAAAACATTACGTGTTTTCCTCAAATTCACTCCTGAGAGGGGTTCTATTATCCACCAGCTCAAGAGAGTGTCAAAGCCCTCTTTAAGAAAGTATGTCACCCATTTTGAAATTCCTAGGGTTTTGGGAGGGATGGGAATTTCCATTCTCTCTACTTCTAAGGGTGTCATGGATGGAAAAACAGCACGTAAAATGAATATTGGTGGAGAACTTCTCTGCCAAGTTTGGTAAAGATACGAGGAAACAATGTCTCGCAAAGCAAAAATTCCGATCCCATTTCCTAAAGAAGTTGAAGCGAAAGTCGAAGGTCTTGTAGTTACGATCAAGGGTCCTAAAGGTCAACTTTCGCAAGATGTAAGGGAAGGAATTGAAGTCTCAATAAAAGAGGGAGAGATCGCTGTCTCACTTGCTTCTACTCATAGTGGAGAAAAGAATTTTCTTGGACTTTATTGGTCACTTATCTTCAACATGGTGAAAGGTGTACAAGAGGGATACCAAAAAAAGTTGGAGATGATTGGAGTTGGATATAGGGCAGCAGTGCAAGGCAACACTCTTGATATCCAAGCTGGTTTTTCTCATCCCACCAAAATGTCAATTCCAGAAGGAATTGAAGTATCTATCGAAAAAAATACCTTGATTACCATCAAGGGTATTCACAAGCAGCGTGTTGGACAGTTTGCTGCTGATATTCGAGCTAAACGTCCTCCAGAGCCTTATAAAGGTAAAGGGATACGCTATGCTGATGAATATGTTCGAAGAAAAGCTGGAAAAGCAGGTAAGAAATAGAGATGGACAGTAGCAAATTACACACTAGTCGTACACGTAAGAAACGAGCTTTGCGAGTTTCGAGCAAAATTCGTGATACTACTCATAAACCCCGTCTTTTAGTAAGACGTACAAATCAACATATCCATGTTCAATTAGTCGATGATCAAGCATCTACCACACTAGCGAGTGTCTCTACTCTTTCTAAAGGTTCTACTAAAAGAATGAGCAAAAGTATCGATTCTGGTAAACAACTTGGTCATGATATTGCAGGACTCGCAAAAGGCTTAGGGATCCAGCAAGTTGTGTTTGATCGAGGTCGGTTCAAGTACCATGGGATCATTGCTTCCGTAGCTCAAGGAGCTAGAGATGCTGGTTTGGTTTTTTAATAGAAAGGATTAAAGATAGATGGCAACGAAACAAGCACCAAGTGCTGATAATTTAGAAGAAAAAGTACTCTTCATAAACCGGTGTTCAAAAGTCGTAAAGGGGGGGCGTAAATTCAGCTTTTCTGCTTTGATCTTAGTAGGAGATCAGAATGGCAGAGTAGGTTACGGATTTGCCAAAGCTAACGAGTTGACAGACGCGATCCGTAAGGGAGGAGAGCTTGCTCGGAAGAATATGATCACTTTTGAGATGGAAGGGACAACGATCCCCCATGAAGTTGTCGTAGATTATGATGGAGCACGACTCATTCTTAAGCCTGCACGCGAAGGTACTGGAGTTGTTGCGGGTTCTCGCATGCGTTCCATCTTTAAGTATGCTGGAGTAAGAGATGTTGTAGCCAAGAGTGTTGGTTCTAACAACCCCATCAACCAAGTCAAAGCCACTTTCAAAGCTCTAAAGCTCCTTAGAAATCGTGGAAAAGTGATGGAAATGAGAGGTGCAGCATGAGTATGAGACTTGAATCACTTACGAATACTTCACGTAAATCTCAAAAGCGTAAGCTTCTTGGGCGTGGAACAGGCTGTAAAAAGGGAAAAACTTGCGGTCGTGGTCAGAAGGGGATGGGAGCTCGTTCTGGTTATAAAACTCGTCGTGGATATATCGGTGGTGGAGCTAGACTCCATATGAGGCTTCCTACGAGAGGTTTTTCTAATGCCCGTTTTGCAAGACGGTTAGACACAATCAACTTAGAGCAAATTGAAACTCTGTATCAAGATGGTGAAACAGTCAGTCTTGAGACTCTTCGTGAAAAGAACTACATCAAGGGAGAATCGAATGGTGTTAAGGTTCTTGGTGAGGGATCACTCACCAAAAAGCTCAACTTCCAAGTCGAACAGATTTCGAAAAACGCAAAAGATAAATTAGAAAAAGCGGGGATCACCGTTACATGCTCGAAGCGATAAAGAGAATAGCAAGTATTTCAGAGCTCAAAAGTAGAATCGTTTTCACTCTTCTCATGTTAGTCGTATGTCGAGTAGGTGTCTTTATACCAGTTCCTGGAATCAATGGAGAGCTTGCTCTCGCCTATTTCAAACAAGCTACCGGTGGTGGACAAAACCTATTCCAACTTGTTGACATTTTCTCCGGGGGTGCTTTTGCTCAGATGACAGTGATTGCCCTTGGAGTAGTACCTTATATTTCTGCTTCTATTATCATGCAGCTTCTTATGGCCCTTTGGCCCGATCTCCAAAGAGAAATTCGAGAAAATCCTGATGCAGGGCGTCGTAAGCTTACCAAATATACACGCTTTCTTACTGTCATTCTTGCTCTCGTACAAGCGACACTTTTTGCACGATTTGCCATTCAGATGAATTTTGCAAACCCGGGAATTATTCTACCTGAGATGTTCAGGATCCAGGCTTTTGGTTTTCCTTGGCTCTTCTATGTCGTCACGGTGACCACGATGACTACTGGTACTGTATTTCTCATGTGGATTGGTGAGCAAATTACTGAGAAAGGGATCGGAAATGGGATGAGCTTGATCATCACTCTTGGGATTATCTCTTCGCTCCCTTCCACTATAGGTTCTGTAATCAAGCAACTAAATCTCGATTCTCAAGAACCCGGACAACTTACTTTCTCCTCTCTTTTGGTCCTGTTTGCTGTTTTTGTTCTTGTGATTATCGCAACCGTTCTGATTATTCAGGGCACTCGAAAAATTCCCGTTCAATATGCTAGACGTGTTGTTGGGAGAAAAGAAGTTCAAGGGGGCGGCTCTTTTGTCCCTCTTAAAATCAATTATGCAGGCGTCATTCCTGTTATTTTCGCCTCTTCTCTTCTCATGTTCCCTGCTACAATAGCCCAGTTTCTGGGTGCAGATGGTTGGCTCGGAAGGTTTACTCGTTCTCTTACTCCCGGTAATGGAATCTATACAAGTCTCTATGTGATGCTTATTTTGTTTTTTACTTACTTTTGGACAGCAACCCAGTTTCACCCCGAGCAGATCGCTTCGGATATGAAGAGAAATGGGGCTTTTATCCCAGGAATTCGACAAGGGAAGCCCACTCAAGAATTTCTTGAGTCGACAATGAATCGTATCACCCTTATCGGTGCTATTTTTCTTGCTATCATTGCAATTCTTCCCAATTTGGTTGGGAAAATCTTACGTGTTGATCCTGCTATAAGCTACTTTTTTGGCGGAACAGCTCTTTTGATCCTGGTTGGGGTTGTATTAGATACGATGAAACAAGTTGAATCCCATCTGATCACGAAACGATATGAAGGGTTCATGAAAAGGGGAAAAGCGAGATAAATCGCTTGAGGTATTTCCCCCCTTATGCTAGATTTTATACCCAAGTTATGGACGATCCTTTTTGCCTGAAGTTTCTGGGAACAAAAAGTTGGACATGGACTTTGGTTTAACCCATTTTAATTTGGAAATGAGATTATGCCCCGTATTATTGGTGTAGACATCCCCGGAAAGAAGAGATTAATAATCAGCTTGACGTACATTTATGGCGTCGGACGAACCCGATCAGAAGAGCTTATAGACAAGCTCTCATTAGATCCTAATATGCGAGCACAAGATTTGTCTGGTGAGGATGTAACCCGGATTAACGCGATCTTACAATCTGATTACGTTGTTGAAGGGGATCTTCGTCGTGAAGTGCAGTCCAACATCAAACGGTTGATCTCTACACACACATATCGTGGTTTGCGGCACCGTCTGGGCCTTCCTGTACGTGGGCAAAAAACACAGAAAAATGCGCGAACTCGAAAAGGTAAGCGTAAAACTGTCGCGGGCAAGAAAAAATAACGTGTTTTTTAGCTACATTCTCATTATGAGTACGTAGTTTTAGAAACGCATGTAAGAACAATAAGGAGAACACTTTTGGCAAAGCAAGCTGTATCTAAGAAAGGGGGGAAGGTACGAAAAAAAGTTGTACGCAACATCCCTTCTGCAGTTGCACACGTTTTTGCAACCTTCAATAACACGATCATCTCATTTACAGATCCTGCTGGAAATGTGATTGCTTGGGCTTCTGCTGGGAAGGTAGGCTACTCTGGTTCCAGAAAGTCCTCAGGATTCGCCGCTACAGTTGCTGCGCAAGATGCAGCAAAAAAGGCAGCCAGCATGGGCGTTAAAGAGGTTGAAGTTGATTTGAAAGGGCCGGGTGCAGGACGTGAATCTGCTGTCCGTGGAATTATCAGTACAGGACTCATGGTAACCATTATCAGAGATAAGACTCCTGTTCCTCACAATGGATGTCGCCCACGTAAGAGACGCAGAGTATAAGGAGTAATTTACATGTCTACAGTGCTTTATCATAAATTCGAGATGCCCGAAAAAATCAAGCTAGAAGAGGCAAGCGCAACATCTACATTTGCCCGTTTCATTGCTGAGCCTTTTGAAAGGGGGTTTGGACATACAGTAGGGAATGCTTTACGTAGGATGATGCTCAGTTCGATTGAAGCTCCTGCTGTAATCTCTTTCTTTATGGAGGATGTGCCACACGAATACATGGCTATCCCTGGTATTGTAGAAGATATTACGAATATCATCCTCAATCTAAAAGGGGCACTCCTTAGACGGATGGCTTTAGATTCGATACCAAGTGTTAGAGAGCCTCAGGTGATCACCAAGATGTTGGATATCTCACAGGAGGATTTGAGAGAAACAGGGCAGGTAGTTGTCACTTTAGGAGATCTCATTACAACTTCTCAATTTGAGGTAGTCAATCCTGAGTATCCTATTTTTACAATCACCCAACCTATGACAAAGCGTATTGAGCTTAAAGTGGCAATCGGAAGAGGTTATGTCCCTTCTGAGCGTCATGAGATGCCGAACAAAATTGTAGATGAAATTCTCATAGACTCCATCTTTTCCCCTGTTCGTCTCGTAAATTACTTTGTTGAGGATACAAGAGTAGGACAGGATACCGATTTTGACCGTCTTATTATGGAAGTCACTACTGATGGCCGGATTACTCCCACTGAAGCTATCTCTTTTGCCTCTAAGATCTTAACTGCTCACTTGAACGTGTTTGAACATGTGGAGGAACACAAGATCTCATTTGAAGAGCCTAGAACAGGTGTTGATACGGGTGAGAGTGAGTTGATGCAGAAATTGGTTTTGGGAATCAATGAGATTGAACTTTCGGTTCGATCAACAAACTGTCTGAACGGAGCTGACATCTCTACAATTGCGGAACTTGTCGTGATGCCGGAACCCAAACTTTTGCAGTTCCGTAATTTTGGAAAAAAATCCCTCAATGAGATTAAGGCAAAGCTCACTGAAATGGGATTAAGTCTTGGGATGGATTTAGCAAAGATGGGGATTACCCAAGACAATGTAAGAGACAAAATCGATGAGTATCTTGAGGAACATAAAGGGAGCACAGAATGAGACACAGAAAAAGGACTTTTAAGCTAGGCCGCACTTCATCTCATAGTCGTTGCATGATTTCGAATATGTTGAAATCGCTCATCCAAGAGGAGCGTATTGTCACAACACAAGCAAAAGCCAAAGAACTTCGTCGTCATGCTGATAAAATGGTTACTTTAGCAAAGAAAAATACCCTTGCTTCGAAAAGAAAGGCAATCTCTTCTTTAATGATTCGATTCAATTCTTTAACAAGTAAAGAGGCTAGAGCTGCTCGAGATGGAGATACAAGCGCCTATAATGGCGATCGCCTTGTACTTTCTAAGTTATTCGACACTTTAGGACCTCGTTTTGCTGATAGACAAGGCGGGTATACCCGTATTATCCAAGCTGGTAATCGTGTTGGAGATAATGCTAAGACCTGTGTGATTGAGTTCCTCAGCGATTAAAAATCGCTAGCTTAAACCGACGAAAGTTGCTTTTTTGCTTGTAAATGCCTATTTTTTTGAATTTAGGACAAGCAAAAAGAGAGGATGGATATGGGAACGAAAATTGCGATCAACGGATTAGGTAGAATTGGGCGACTGGTACTAAGGCACACCCTAAATCACCCGGAAATTGACCTCGTAGCTCTTAATGATCTTATAGAGCCGAGACATCTTGCATATCTTCTGAAATATGATTCAACTCACGGTCGATTGAACGCTGATATCCAAGTTGAGAATCATTACTTACGAATCAACAATAAGACAATACCTGTCTATCAAGAGAAAGACCCTACAAAGCTTCCTTGGAAACAGCTGGGAGTCGATTATGTAGTGGAGTCGACAGGTCTTTTTACCAAAAAAGAGGGTGCCCGTAAGCATTTAGAGGCTGGTGCTAAGAGAGTGATTCTTACAGCTCCCAGTAAGGATGATATTCCTACTTTTGTCATGGGAGTGAATGAGAGCTCCTACAATCCTTCTACTGATACAATTGTTTCTAATGCTTCGTGTACCACTAATTGCCTAGCCCCAATTACAAAGGTCCTTCTTGATAATTTTGGAATTGAAGAGGGATTGATGACAACGATCCATGCTATGACGGCGGCTCAACCTACTGTTGATGGTCCCTCAAAAAAGGATTGGCGGGGAGGACGAGGTGCATCACAAAATATTATTCCTTCATCAACAGGTGCTGCCAAAGCTGTTGCTCTTTGCCTCCCTGAGGTAAATGGTAAGCTTACTGGTATGGCCTTTCGCGTTCCTGTGGCGGATGTTTCCGTAGTTGATCTTACCGTTCGGCTATCCCAACCAACTTCTTATGAAGAAATTTGTCAAAAAATGCGCTCCGCAGCTGAGGGGAAGATGAAGGGGATCCTTTTCTACTGCGATGAACCTGTTGTTTCCACCGATTTTATCGGCTCAACTTTTTCGGCGATTTTTGATGCGGGGGCAGGCATCGCTCTTAATGACCAATTCTTTAAGCTCATCGCGTGGTATGATAACGAAATGGGGTATGCTGCTCGTGTGGTAGACCTTGTCGAATATCTCGCGAAACACGAACAAAAGGTATTTACGTGAATTTTACTAGAGACCCGTTAATCGAAACAGTCATCACACCAAAAGAGGGCTTTAAACTCGTTATCCGTAGCTCGAAAGGGGGTGCACAGGAGGAGTTTTTTGTCGACTCAGTAGAAGTCATTTCATTTGGTAAGCACTGCTTTTATCGCTCACTCGAAAAACCTAAAAGTTTTGTAGTTCCTGTTGGCGATTATGAAATCTTAGAAGTACGCGAGGCCCGAATGATTCTGAAAACCCCCACTCTTGAGAAGGGGATCAAAATTGCAGGTGGAAAGGAGAAAGGGGCTAAAACGGAAGCTCCTCTAGTAGAGGTAGAAGCCGCTGCAAAAGAGCAACAAAAAGAGAAGAGAAGAGAGAAGAGACGGACTCGAAAGCGAAAAGAGAAAGTCGAAGAAGAAGTCTCGCTTGATGTAGAGGCCCCGATTGAAATCGAGAAGCGTCCCTCTCTCATTCCTCCCCCTCCTACCTTAATCCGTGAGAAAAAAGAGGAGAAATCAGCTCGCTCTTCTGAGGATGAGGAGGCGCCACAAAAAGAGGAGACTCCTGAAAAAAAGTCAAAAAGGGCCTCCGGAAACTCTTCCAAAGGAGAAAACCCTAACCCTCAAGAGGAAGAGTCTAAGCAAGAAGAGCTCCCCTTTTGATCCATTATTCAGAAGAGACCAACTCCATCTACTTTGGTGAGCAAGATCTCACCAAGGTAGGTCGTTACACATTCAATTTCACCCCCTCAGGCCTTTTTACCCTAGTCGACAAGCAAGGGGAACCTCTTTATACCAAAGCGCTTCCGCTTTTTGAGAAGAGCGGCAGCCAGTTGATCTGGATCTTCTTTTGGCTTACCCTAATCCTCTTTGCCCAAACCTTCATTCCCCTCTTCCCACGGATTCAACTTATCTTCATGGGGATGGTCTTTGTCCATCTCTTTATCCTAGGCTTGAGACTCACCTCCCTTCTTCTCTACGGAGCCCTAAAACCCTTCCTATTTCCTCCCCAATGGGTTCGTATCACCCGCAAACTCCAAAAAGGGGCTGGGATTGCGCTTCTCCAAAAACACCAACTAGAACGCCATCCAGGTCTATTAGTTAACCTAGCCCTAGCCCACCAAAGCCGCGGTGAGACCACCCAAGCCAAAGTCCATCTCCAACAAGCTCACAACCTCTGCCCCACCCATCCCTTCCTCAACCATCTCTTGACGCATAACCACTTTACACAGTAATCTAATCGCCTTGCTCGGGTGGTGGAATGGTAGACACTAGGGACTTAAAATCCCTTGCTCTTACGAGCGTGCGGGTTCGAGTCCCGCCTCGAGCATATTTACCTGCAAGAGTTTATGTTTTATTTCTTGGGGGTGTAATTTTGTTTTTCACCTTCTTTGGCACACTCTTGGCACATTGTTAGATGACAATCTAGGATAATCTGCGGTGAAAAATATGACGAGAGAGTACTAGCATTCTTTCCTTTCAACATCATTACTATCTGCTCAAATGAAAACGGTGGTTATGTGAGTGTCTTTCAAAGGAGCTCCACACCATTAAAATATCTGACGGAAGACCCTACATGGGCAGATGGTGACTTTTGTTGTTCAGTCAAGGCCTCCCCCCTTCTTAGCATCTAACGTGAGAAAGTCGCTCAGCGGGCTTCTGATTGCGTTCTATGGCTATTTCTGGGTTGAATGTATCATTGGATTTACCGATAAACATCGAGAAGCCTAAGCCTAGTCTTCTGAGCAGCCAGTCGGATTGTTTCTAGTTGGATGAGATGTTAAAATTGATATCATATATTTTTCGTTCAGCTTCTGCCCAATCCCCTGCCAATCCCCATCGAACAAGCTTGTTGTCGTAGAAGAAAAGCCGATATGTTTCGACCTCTCCACCCGAAAATAGTATGGGGGCTGCAAGCCCAAAAGAAAGGAGAGTAAGTGCTACTTCTGCACCGAATTGCTCGCCTGTTTTTGGATGTTGAATTTTATATTCTCTTACTTCGATTGATTGGCCGAATTTATTAATAATGGCTCCTCTTGCTACACCGGGTAATTTCATGTTTCGTTTTACTTCTTCTTTGCTCATATTGAGAGAAATACAATCTAAACTGGTTTCTGGCGCATATCTTGCACAAGAGGATAGGCATACAGATGCGCTAACCACTGTAATTAAAAAAAATGATCTGGAGATTTTTTTCATAGGGCCACCTTTAATATAATTCTGCTATTTGCTTGTTAGAAAATGTCGTTACCTTTCCAGCTGGGTAAACATGCACAAAATAGCCATTATTCCATTGTACATTTCTAGATTCAGCTTGTGTTACTCCTCTATAAGCTACAGCTTGCAGGCCCCTATCGCCTCCATCAAGACAGGTCCCAATCCTTGTACCATCGACATAATCGGCGATGTGAAAGGTATAACCCCCGTAAACAACTACTTGAACATTATACGTTTCAAACTGTGCAGAAGAATGCACTAGATTGGATGTACAACGACAATTATCTTTGCCGGTCAGCGACAACTAACATTGCCGGTCGACGACAATTATCTTTGCCGGTAACAGACCTGAGCATATAAATTATTTCCTTGATTCACAAGGAGAGTAAAA
>JAAKFR010000044.1 GCA_011064985.1 Chlamydiota bacterium | reverse complement strand
GCAGAAGGGAAGCTCGACCAGGAAAAGGTCATGATCCTCAACCACAAAGAAGCGATCCGGTACCTTGTGGAAAATGCTCCACGCATCCAGGTAGACCGCAATGTGGTGTGTACCCTCCACTACTTGCTCTCTGACGGTCTTATCGAATGGAAGTATGCAGGAAAAATCCGTGATCATGGAGTCCGGATTGGAGGCTCAACCTACATCCCGTTGGAAAATCCCAAGCAGCTAGAAAGACAACTGAATCAGATTGCAAAAAAGGGAGCTCTTATTTCCAATCCATTTGAAAAAAGCTTGTTCTTGCTGATTCATATCAGCTACTTACAGGCGTTTGCCGATGTCAATAAACGTACGGCCCGCTTATCGGCAAATCTCCCTCTCATCACGAATAATCTGGTTCCTCTCTCCTTCAATGCGATCGAGGTGGAGGACTATATGTCGGCCATGATTGCTGTTTACGAATTGCAAGATGTTACCCCTCTTGTTGACTTGTATGTCTACTCGTATTTGCGTACCTGCGCAGCTTATGACTCGACTGTAAAATCTCTTGGATTTGATGAGATCCGAGTCCGCTACCGGACCGAACGGCGCGCAATGCTCCGAGAAATCCTCAATCGATGCCTTATGGGAGCATCACTCCAAGAGTTCATTACTGAAGAGACTAAAAAAACCATCCCGAAAGAGGTGCAGAAAGCCTTTCTGGAAGATCTCCATGAAGACCTAGAACAACTCGATGAGAGCCGGTTAGTAGGACTCGGAATTACTTCCGAAGAGCTTCAAGGCTGGCTCCAAAAAGTAGAAAAGAAGAAAATCGAGGAGCATCCCTTTTTTGGGATGAGTTCTGATAGAAACCAAAGCGTAGAAGAGATCATGGAGAAGCTCCGCTCTCCACGGAGATGACGTTTTTTACAGCTCGGGGCAGAGGGCGGAAAGGGCTTTGCGCAAATCTTTAAGAGGTTTTGGGGAGAAGTTGCGGCTTTGGGTGATCGCTTCGGCTTTATGGAGGTTCTCCCAACATTTCTTGAGGTCAAACCGTTCTCCGTAAAGGACCGAGAGATAGTAGGGAATGACCGGGTCTTCAGGGTCGAGGGTTTGCGCTGTTTCGAGGGCAGCAATTGCCTCTTTGAACCGCTTGAGCTGGATCCAGCCGACTGCTAGCTGTTGCCACCCATCTCTGAATTGAGGGTGTTTTTGGAGGAGGACCTGGAGCTCTTCTTGCTTCTGCAAAATCGACTTGCGCGTCTCATCAACCCTCTGGAACACAGCTCGTATCCCCTCTTTTCCCACTTTCCCTTTCAGATAGTCTTCTGCAAGTTTTCGACGGGCGACATAATGGTCTGGAAGGTGGTAGGCGATCTCTTTTAGTAGTTTTTTTCCTTCTCTCTTTTTTTGAAGAAACAGGTAGCTGTAACCGAGAAGTTCAGTGACAAGAGGATCTCCTGGCATGTAGAGCATCGCCTGCTCGTAGACAGGAGCTGCTTTTTCAAACTCACTCAAGTGGAGATAGAGGGAGGCTTGGTTGACATGGGTCATCCCGATGACTTCCTTGATCGTCCTCTCTTCTAAATGTCGCGTATTCACACTGAGATAGGTTTCTGAAGGGGTATTGATTCCCCTTGCTGTAGTCTCGATATTGACGATCTTTTCCCCTTCTCGGTACCGGACATAAATATGTCCAGGAGGGGTGATCACCTCAAGTGGAAGCTCGATCCTTTGGGCGATGGCGAGATAAAGGGCGGTCACCCCCAAGCACACCCCGAGATGGTTGTCCATAACAGAGGGAAGGAAGGTATAGAGATCGATATCCTGGGCATAAACCGATTGGGGAGGAAAGCGGAAGTGCATCTCATCGAAGATATACCGGTTGGTCTCGGCGATTTTCTCCTCTGGAGTTGCGTCACGTGGAAGACGAGCGATAATTTGCATGGCCATCAAATCGAGCATAGCTGAATATCTGCGTGCTTGCAGATGGGCCCCACTCTCCCCTTTCATTTGGGAGAGGAGAAGAGCCATCCCCAAATCGATCTCACGAGAGGGGAGCGCTACTACCTCCTCCTCACTTTGTGCGTGATACCCTTGTAACTTCCTGTTAGGGAGATGAGCAGCAATCTTCTCGATCTTCTCCACTTCCTCTTCACTCCACTCTTCTTTTTTCTCCCCCCGGTTAATGAAGGTAGTAAGAGTGGCTGCAAAAGAGGGATGAGAGAGATCCAAAAGCTCCGTGGCACGGGCAAGAGCCGCATTCCCCTCTTCGGTCCCAGGGTAGAGCTCATAAAAGGCAAGAGCCTTGGCAACAGATTGAGGGTCTAGAGAGTTATAGAGAGCTTGCCTCTCACTCCCAACAAGTGGGGAGGTGGCAAGTAGAGTGAAAAATAGTGAAAAAGCAATCATGCACTTATTTTGTTGAGGCCGTTGAGAGCGGCGATCCTGTACCCTTCTGCAAAGGTAGGGTAATTGAATACATGATTCACAAAATAGTCAAGTTTTGCTCCAAAGCTCATCGCCACCTGCCCGGTATGGATATTCTCTGTTGCGTTTCTCCCGACGATATGAATCCCGAGTACTTCTAGAGTCTCTTTGTGAAATAGAATTTTAAATAGGCCAATATGGCTACTTCCTGCAATGTGGCTCCTCGCGATTTCGTAGTAGTAGGCCCGACCGACTTCATAGAAGATGTTGTTGTGTTTGAGTTCTTCTTCCGTGTAGCCACAAGTGGAGATCTCAGGGATGGTATAAATACCAAGAGGGTAGAAGGTGGGAAAAGGGTGGGTTTTCTCTCCAAAGGCATGGAGGGCGACAAGTCTCCCCTGCTCAGAGCTCGTGGAGGCAAGAGCTGGATACCCGATCACATCACCAGCCGCGTAGATATGTGACTCTTCTGTTTGAAAAAATGCATTTACTGGAATATATCCTCTCGGGTTTGTGATAATTTTTGTTTTCGGAAGGCCGAGATTTTGGACATTCGCCGTCCTCCCTAACGCATAGAGAAGGACCTCTGCCTGGAAAACAGAACCATCCTCGCAGTGGACCCGGGCTTGGTCTCCTATCCTTTCAATTTTATCAGGAATTTTTTTAGGATGGAATACGAGCCCTATCTCTTGGAGTCCTACTTGGAGATGGATCCCAATCTCGGCATCGAGGTCGGGAAGGAGCCGCTTTTTCTTATCGAGCACCTCAACCTTGGTCCCTAAAGCAGCAAAAAAACTCGCGTACTCAGCCCCGATCACTCCCCCTCCGAGAACGAGCATGGTTTTGGGGATCCGATCGATAGAAAGGAGACGGGTAGAATCTAAGATCACCTCGTCGTCAAAAGGGACATGCAACGGATTTCTCGGCTCTGAACCTGTAGATACGAGAAATTTCTCACTCTCTACATGAAGAAACGGTTTTCCGCTCTCATCACAAACCTCTAGAAGGTTAGGAGTAAGAAAATGCCCCTCTCCACGGACAAATGCAATTCCATTTTTTTTGTATTGCCTTAAGAGAACAGCTCGCTCCCCCTCTAAAACGGTATTCAACCGGTAGTTGAGGTCTCCAATCGTGATATCTGTTACACAACTCGATCCGTAAAAACTTCTTTCATTGTAACGAGAAAGATCGAGTATTGCTTCTCTTAGCGACTTGGAAGGTATTGTCCCGGAGTTCAGACAATTTCCCCCAGGAACTAGATTCCGCTCAATAAGAAGAACTTTTTTTCCCAGCTTTGCAGCCTGCATTGCAGCGCAATGGCCGGCAGGTCCTCCTCCAATAGCTACAAAATCTACTTGACGTGTTTCCATCAGAGAAAAACCTTGCAAGTTTGGTGCCAGGTTCGCTATATTCTTGGATCATCGATTGGAGAATACCCATGAGTAAAGTTTGCCAAGTAACAGGACGTAAACCCCGCAAAGGGAGGACCTATTCTATCCGAGGGATCGCAAAGAAAAAGAAAGGGATTGGACTCAATATTACAGGCCAATCCAAGCGCCGTTTCCTCCCCAACTTAATGCAAAAGCGTTTTTGGTACACTGAAGAAAACCGCTTTGTCCGTCTCAAACTCTCTGCTGCTGCAATGCGTACCATCGACAAGAGAGGTCTCCATACTGTCATCCAGGAGATGCGGCGGGAAGGACAAAAGGTCTAACCTTTGAAAAATCTACGGCTTTTTCTTCAAGCCCTTCGTAGGGCTGGAGAAATTGTCGATATCTATGAAGAAGTCGATCCTCATCTAGAACTTGCCGAAGTTCATAGGCGTGTAGCTGCAGTTGATGGGCCGGCTCTTTTTTTTCATCGGGTGAAGGGCTCTTCTTTTCCTGTTGTCACAAACCTCTTCGGCTCTTTGAAGCGAGTCAAACTCGCCTTTCCAAGCGAGCCGGAAAAACTCATTGCCAATCTCGTCAAGCTAGCTACTGAAGAGTTCCCTCCTACCCTCTCGACCCTTTGGAAAAACCGGAAAACCTTGCGCTCCTCCCTCCATATAGGAACAAAGAGAGGAAAAAAAGCTCCTATTTTGGATAAGGTTGCCTCTCCACCGGATCTTGAAGCTCTGCCAATGCTCAAAACCTGGCCGCTCGATGGGGGACACTTTCTCACTCTTCCCCTCGTGTATACGCAACCTCCAGGAGGAGGAGCCCCGAATCTCGGGATGTATCGAGTGCAGCGCTACGACAAAACGACTGCAGGACTCCATTTCCAGATCCAGAAAGGGGGAGGATTCCACTACCACCAAGCAGAAAAACGAGGCGAGCCGCTTCCTGTCACCATTTTTCTTGGAGGACCTCCCGCTCTGATCTTGAGCGCGATTCTCCCCCTCCCTGAAAATGTTCCCGAGCTTCTCATGGCAGGACTTTTACAAGGTGGGAAGCTTTCCGTTACCCCCTCTTCTCACTCTCCCTACCCGTTAATTGGGGAGTGCGAGTTTGCCCTAGTAGGAGAATCCCCCCCACATCTCCGCCGTCCGGAGGGACCTTTTGGCGACCACTATGGCTACTACAGCTGGAGACACGACTTCCCCGTTTTCCATTGCAAAGCTCTCTACCACAGGAAAGATGCGATCTATCCGGCAACTGTTGTGGGGAAGCCAATCCAAGAGGACTTCTACATTGGGGAGTATCTCCAAGAACTCCTCTCCCCTATTTTCCCAGTCGTGATGCCAGGAGTGAAAGACCTCTGGAGCTATGGGGAGACTGGTTTCCACTCCCTTTCTGCAGCGGTTGTGGAAGAGAGATTCTATCGGGAGTGTATGCGCTCTGCCTTCCGGATTCTCGGTGAGGGACAACTTTCGCTAACCAAATTTCTCCTTCTCACCGACCAGCCTGTCGACCTCAAAAATTTCCCAAATCTCCTCACCACCATCTTGGAACGGTTCCGCCCTGAGACCGACCTGTTTATTTTCTCTAATCTCTCCCTCGACACTCTCGACTATACAGGCCCGGAACTCAACAAGGGATCACGAGGGGTCCTTCTTGGAGTGGGGGAGAAAATCCGAGACCTACCAGATGAGTACACAGAAAAGCTCCCTCCCCTTTGCCAGAAGGTGGGAGTCTTTTCTCCTGGATGCCTCGTGGTAGAAGGAGAGCCTTATACAAAAAACCAAGACTTCTCCCCCCTCCTTTCCCACCCAGGCCTTGAAAAATGGCCGTTGATTCTCTACGTCGACAGTATCGACAAGACGTTGCAAAGCACAGCAACCTTCCTCTGGACAGTCTTTACCCGCTTTGACCCTGCATCAGACCTCTATGCAAAAAACACCGAAATCCTCCACCACCACCTCTCCTACTCTCCTCCCATCCTCATCGATGCGCGGATGAAACCTTCTTACCCCCAAGAGGTTCTCTGCGATCCAGAAACAGCGGCTCTTGTCGACAGAAGATGGGATTCCTATTTTCCCCAAGGGATGGAGATGGGCGACAGCCTAGCCGCCCACGTCTGCTAAATGGGGACTGTTGAAAAACTCAAGTTGAAGTGGACTTTTGGCTATACAATCCACTAAATATCAATTGGGTGTAACCCAAATCAGTTAAAAAACCCAAGATTCTGGTTTTCAGACACAAGCATACCAGGCTCTTGCATGCCACCTACTTTGTGCCTGAGGATGGGAACTTGGACCTTTAACCGATTTGGGTTACACCCAATTAATTTTGTCCTCTGATTTCAGGTTTTGGATTTCCAACGGCCTCGTAATAATTTCCTTTATTATCTGTTAATCTTCTATTAGCGAGAGGTTTAGAATTGTCTCCTGGGGTTCACTTTGACAATTTTTAGGATTCTAAACTAATCGAGTTCCATAAGATAAATAAATAGACTTATGAAAAAATTAATTATTTTAAATTGCTTGATACTAATAATTTAAATCCGATATTATAAGTTTAAAGGGAAACAATGTAAGTGTTAAGGAGGATTCCGAAAATTGGATAGACTCCGAATCAAACTTATCGAATGTTTGCCGAATAAAACTGTTTGTTTTGAAAAGGATCATTTCAAATTAGGGAGATGTTATGAAAAAGTTTTTCATTCTCGGTGCATTTTTGTGCGGAATTCTCGGATTTCAGCAAGCTGAAGCTAGAGGCAGCCGAAACAACTGCTGTCAAGATCGTTGCTGCAAGCAAGAGCAATGTCGCCCTGAGCGATGCCAACCAGAAGAGTGTTGTGCAGAAGAAGCTACAGGTGAGTGCTACTGTGAGTATGTTCGTTATGAGCCACGCCACTACACAACTACACGATGTGTAGAAGAGCAAGTTCCATGTCCACGAACTTGCTGCCGCTATGTTCCTGAGTACTACGAAGTGCAAAAATGCCGCTATGTTCCAGAGTACTACTGTGAAACAAAGTGTCGCATGAAGCCTGAGTACTATGAAGTTTGTGATTATAAGTGTGTGAAGAGAACAATTTGCGAGCCTCAGTGCGAGTATGTTCCAAAATACTACTGGAAACACTCTTGCTGCAATAGCCACGATGGTGGGATGAGACGATAAGTTTCCCAAAGGGACTTTAGTTTTAGAGTAAGTGGGACCCTGGGCCTCACTTGCTCTTTTTTTGTGCATTCTTCTTCAAAAGGTCTTCTTCAAAAGGTTGACTATTTAGGAGTTATGTGGCACCTAACGTTACCCAGGAGTATATATGTCTATCAATCCCAATGGCATTTCTCTTGCCGAACAACAAAGACGAATCAGTCAAGGGCACCATGCCCAAAATGAAATCATGGAGGATTGCGATCCTACTCAGGCAACTATTTTAACGGTTTCCACCGTGGTGGGAGCCGGCATTGGAGCCGCCGCCGGGGGGGTTGGCTCTCTCATTGGAGCTCCAACAGGTTTGGCCGTTGGAGTGGCCATCTGTGCTGTGAAAAAATCTATCGAAGAGCACCGCTGTGTGATATTGTAGGTAAATATGAGTAGTTCTATCTCCCCCCCTTCGCGTTCCCCTTCTTTGCTGAAAGCAGTAGCAAAGGTTACTTTTTACATGTCTATTGCCAGTGCTCTACTGGCGATTTCTTTTCAGGCCAACATTATGGCTACCACGGGCACTTTTACGTGGCGTGCATTAACTTCGCACCAAGCCAGATTTATGGGTTTTGCCATCGGTCTTTCGATTGGAAGTGGAGTAATTCATATGATTACCGATTGTGCGGCTAGAAAAAGAGAGCGTAAAGAGCAGGCCGAATCAATTCTTGGCATTCAACATAATGTCAATTATCAGACCTTTCCTGAATGAAAACATATGAGACACAAATACACTCGAGGTTTCATAAAATTGTCTATATTCTCTTTCACTTTTTGAGTACTTGGATGATCTTCACCATAAATCTTTTGAAAAATCCTGTGAGACTGTTGTAAACATTCAAGAGCTTTTGTGAAATCACCCTTGTCATGCCAACCCGAATTTACAAAAACAATGTTGCACTACCCAATAGCTACGATGGTGGGATGAGACGATAAGTTTCCCAAAGGGACTTTAGTTTTAGAGTAAGTGGGACCCTGGGCCTCACTTGCTCTTTTTTTGTGCATGTGTCTTGACAGAAATTATGTACTGATGTAACATTACATCATTCCAAAATCAGGAGGTCTACATATGTCAGGTACAATAGGAGCAATTGAGGCAATCAGTATGCAAAAAAAAGAATTCCAAGGTAAATACTCGCAAGAGTTCTTGGCGAATTTTGATCACGCCCCCGTCGTTCGTGGGGATGGGGATCTTGAGAAGATGAAGAAGGTAAGAGACTCATTGAATCTATTCGCTGAGTCTATCCACTTGCAGGTCCGTTTTGACAACTCTTTTCCGCTTGGTTTTTTGGTGGGAGGAGGTTGCACTCCGTTATCTTTGCGAGTTGCCGAGAAAGGATTTGAATTCCTCTCCTCTCCTAGAGGCCCTGAGGAGATGAAAAGCTTTGTGGAGACATTTCGCAAAGAAGCGAATAGGAATAAGCGGTTTAAAAGAGAAATCAGAGGCGAACAAATTGCCTGCAATACGATGGTTGTTGCAGAGAATGTTGATCCACTTACGATTGAAAAGGACAAAGTAGCAGCTATTGCAGGGCTAAAGAAACTTTATGTCGAATCTGAGAGCATGAAGCTGGTAGTCCAAAGCGGGATTTCTCAAGAAGAGATCTACGAGGAAATTTCCAAACTAGGGGCGGGAGTATATCTCATGCGTCAGAATCTCCCCTCACAGAACCACAAGCTAGAGGAGCAAGGACATACAGCAACCCTAATCGTTTTTGATGAAAAAATAAGAGTTCTGTTTGATCCTAATTTTGGCCTCTTCAAAGTCGACCTTGGAAGCGATTTATTTTTTCAGATGCTAAACAGCACGTTTACTCACTTTGGGGTGTGTTCTTTAGGTCTTTATAAACTCTCCAAAGAAAAAACAGATCCTGTTGTAAAAAATGCACTGCCTCAAATCTTTCGGCAGTGTCGTGAGACATGTATCACGCGAGTCTCAATCAATGCTCTAAAGCCCAATGGGTTTTTTGCTACACCCCCTTCAGCAAAAGGGTTGGTGATTCTCCTTCCGGGAAGTGGAAGTAGAGTAGAGAGTCCGGGCTATTCTTGTTTGAATGAGCAACGTTGTCGTGAGACATGTATCACGCGAGTCTCAATCAATGCTCTAAAGCTCAATGGGTTTTTAGCTACACCCCCTTCAGTAAAGGGGGTGGTGGTTCTCCTTCCGGGAAGTGGAAGTAGAGTAGAGAGTAGTCCGGGCTATTTTACCATGGGTTCTTGTTTGAATGAGCAACATTTTGCAACCCTTGCTGTTGATCTTGTTCTTGAGAGTGAGAAAAAACAGGAATTCCAAAAGGACGGGGTTCCAAGGCTTGTAAATGAACCGGCCTACATGAAAGAGCTCATTCAAAGAGTCCATTCTACTGTTGTATACGCCTCAAATGCCTTCCCCAATCTTCCCATTGCTATTCTCGGGGCAAGTACAGGAGCAGCATTAGCCTTGCATGAAGCTTCAAATAACGATACAATCAGAGCCGTTGTCTCACGTGGAGGGCGTCCTGATATTGTATCCAAAGAGATACTCAGGAAGGTTACCCAGCCCCTCCTTCTTCTCGCAGGGACAGAAGATCCGGAGGTACGCAAGGCGAGTCACGAGGCGTTTAGCTCTATGAATGAGGGGGATGTTCAAATGATTGAGATCAAAGGAGCTAATCACGGATTTACAGGCAAAGGCCACTTACAAGAAGCAATGAAACAGGCTTCCATTTTTTTTATTGAAAAGATGCAAAAATAGGCCGTCTAGGTGGTGAAATGGAGGTTGTATGAGTAAAAGAGTCGTTTGTTTTCTGTTCATCATCTTGCATTTCTGGCACACTGGGGATTGTTTTGGGCAGATTGAGCAAATTCAGAGAATGGAAGAGATACGATCCCTGATCGAGGCGGCAGACCAAGAGACTCTGGTCGTTTTCGATATCGATCAGACGTTAACTGTCTCAAAAAACCCTGCCTACCAATGGGCTAACTTTCAAAAATATCAGCATCTGCTGAGAGAAATGAAGGCCGACTGGTCTGAAGATCAGTTGAATATGGCTTTAAATCTGATCGCCGTCAACCCTCAAGATGGGGTAGAATTGATCGATCGGGAAGTCTTGAGTATTTTCAACTTTTTGCATGCAAAAGGGATTCCAACCATTGCCTTGAGTGCTACGATTACTGGGCCGTGTGGTGAGGTTGCAGATCCCCTTCCCTATCGTGTTAAGCAATTAAAGGAGCTTGGGATTGACTTCTCTCCTTTGGCTCCCCATACCCTTTTTCTCTGTATGCAAGATCTCCCCCCTTATCTAGGCTCGCATCCTGAAAGTGTTTCAGGATTAGTCTTCTCAAATGGGGAAAGGAATACCAAGGGGGAGGTCCTGACCCATTTTTTTGACCAGATTGGGTGGGAGCCAAAAAGGGTAATCTTCATCGACGATTTAAAAAACCAGCTCGAAAGCTGCGAGAAGCCTCTTGCAAAAAGAGGGATCTCTTTTGAAGGGATTCACTATTTAGGGTATAGCTCGCTTCCTTCTAAACCGATTGAAGAGCACAAATTCATCCGGGAGTGGGAGAAGCTAGGCCAGAGAGCTGCTCATGTGCTTGCCTCCCGCCCAAAGTAAGGTTTACGGTTTTTTGTGCTTCTCTTTTTTGAGGATCTCGTCGATCTTCTTCTCTTCCCACTCCTTGCCGAGAAATCTGTCTTTGATGGTGAAGGTGTTTAAGGCCCTCGCGATTAACACAATCCCCCAAATCAAGGCAACCCAGTAAAACCAGAGTACCTTCGGGGAAAAGATCAGATTGATGACAAGGAGAAGGATATTGACCCAGACAAAGGTGACAAGATCTTGGTAGAAGCTTTTCATCTTTCTTACACGGGATTGGGCCTCTTTGTAACGTTTTTCTTCTTCATCTGGTGGTGGCATATATTGCACTCCTTTTTTAGCCTCAGTTCGGGGTTTATCTCATTGATCATCAATGGAGATTTTATTCAAAGGATAGCTTTGAGGAGATTAAAATCAAGAGAAAAGGAGGGAATCGAGAATGCCTGAGAGGATGAAAAACATGGTCATAGACATGATGTCGTTGAAGGCTGTTACGATAGGACCAGAGGCTAAAGCTGGATCAACTCCGATCTTGGCAAAAAAGAAGGGAGAGGCGACTCCCAAAGTGGTTGCTGTAAGAGAGGCACCTAGAATTCCAAAAGCTACTGTAATGCCAAGTTGTAGGGAGTCACCTGCAAAATCTCCAATTGAGAAATCGCTGAGTAAATAGACGATCATACCGCATAGGAGGCCAAAAAAAATGCCTGTCATCGTCCCCAGCGTAAACTCCTTTAAGGCAGCCTCCCCTTTTTTTCCAGAAGAGAGGACTCCGATTGCCATGCTTCTTACCAAGACTGTACTACACTGCACACCGACATTTCCCGACATCCCGTTAATAAGGGGGATAAAAAATACGATAAGGGCGAGCAACGTTGGCTCAATTTGTTGGAAATACGACATGATGGAGGCAGAGACCAATCCTGCAAAGAGGGTGACGAGAAGCCAAGGGGCTCGTGAGCAAAAACGTCTATAGACTGGGTCATACTCACTCACATCTTCTGCAGTACCTGCCATCAGTCCGATCGTTTCGTCGGCTATATCCTCAATCGCTTCGACAATATCTTCATAGGTAATCACGCCAATAAGAAAGTTCTCCTGGTTCACAATTGGAAGGGCAGGAATCTTGTACCGTTCGACTAAATCCACCACCTCTTCTCGAGTCGCTTCAGGGGAGGCTTTGTGCTCGACCTCTCGCATTACCTGACTCAAAGGGAGGCTTGGAGGGTTAACGATCAGATTTCTGGCAGGGACAAATCCTTGCAACTCCCCTTTCTCATCTAGGACAAAAGTCCGGCGGGTCATGTCGATCCCAGGATTTTCTCTGATGTAGGAGGCTGCTTCTGCAATGGTTGTTTCGAGGGGGAAGGCAAAAAACTCATTGGTCATCAGCCTACCAGCACTATTGCGGCTATGCTTTTGCAGCTCGCGAATTTGGAGGGCTTTTTTCGTCTCAAGTTTATCTAGGACCCTCCTGTAGTGCCTTTCAGGAAGATCATCTAAAACCCAAATCGCCTCATCTGCTGGCATTTTTTCGATCAGATGTTTCAGCTCTTCATCGCTCAAAATACGAAAAATAGCAGAACGGGTTGGCCCATCGGTGCTGATCATAAAAGAGACTTTAGCTTCTAGGTCGGGAAGATTTTCATACAAAACTGTACGCGCATCGGGAGGGAGTCTGGAGGCGGCATAGGCCAAGTCGATAGGGTTATATTCACTAGCAATTTTAGCGACATCTTGGAGGTAGATATTGAAGGTGGTTTTGTGAAAAGCCTCTTCTAACCGCTCACTCAATTCATCATCGAGATGGCTTGTTCTGGAATCCATGAGATTTCCAGCTGAAACGTGATCTTCTGGAATTTCTCGCTCTTCACTCATCTTTTCCCCGCAATGTAGAAATAAAGTCCCAAAAGACAGAAAAATCATGAAGCTTATCGAGCCACTCGTCGTATTCTAGCTCGTCTGGTGAAGGGAGAGTTCCTGCATCCTTTGCTTTGCTTAAGTAAACAAGGGCTTTTTCGGGAAGATCGGAAAGGGCATAGAGACAAGCAAGAGAGTACAAAGTATCAACACACCCAAGTTCTATCGACTTGATAAGAGCCGATTCTGCTTTACGTTTCATTTCCTGATCTATCTCAGGGTGATTGGGGTCTTGTGTCATCTCAGAAAGGGTAAGAAGGGTGTAGCCGTAATCAGCCCAAAAGATCTCGTCTTCTTCTTGGGTTGTAGTGAGTTTTTCAAACTGCTCAACGGCGTCCTGGAGGGCCGCAGGAAACTCCGTTAGCTCCCCATAATGGGCGAGGGCGCACGCGAAGTGATAAAGAGCGAAGGGAAAGTCTGAAGAGGCCCTCAGCACAACCTGCTCGAGAAGATCGATTGCATCGAGTAGGATCTCTTCATCTCCTATGAGATCTCCCAGTCTTTCAAGAGCACAACCAAGATTGTAGAAGATGAGAGGATGGGAAAAAATGGAGGCGGCGTTTTCTAATTTCTCCACCGCCTCTTCTAGGGTTGCCCGGGTCCACTCTTCTTCAATCTCAACTTGTGCTAAACGCAACAGAGCTACACCCCACTCATTGAGATAGTAGTAAGATGCAGGACGGAGAGAGGAGAGATGAGTGATCATCTCGATCCCCTTTCGGATAAAGATGGGGCTCTTCTCATCCATTCCATAGGCCAAGTAGATATGGAAAAGGGCATGCCAGTTTTCGATTAAAGTAGGATTTGTCTCAATCCCTGCATAAAAAGCCTCAATCCCTTTTTGGTAGTAGCTTGCATCTGAGAAATACGACCCATACGCGTAATAGCAAACTCCTAAGGCATAAGTGAGGTCTGGATCATTTGGGGCAAGCTCAAGGGCAATCAAAACCCGTTGCTTCCCCTCTTCTAACAGTCCCAAATCTTCTAACAACAACCCACTCAAGCACATCGCTTGGCCGATGCATGCTGTAGCTCTAGAGGGAGAACACTCCTTGATTTTGGAGGCGGTGAGTTTTTCTAACGCCGATTCGAACTCTTTGGGATTGCGGTGAATCCATCCACTATGCAAGAAAAGTTCCCCCCATTCAAGCCACAGATTACTAAAGGAAGGTGCTGCAATAATAGCGTTTCGAAGGGCCTCATCAGCCTCTTTGAGGTGCTCCGGCAGGTGGGTGAGAAAATAGCGGTTTTTTAGACAGCACGCATAAAGAGCCCACCCTCTCTGGTAGTAAAAGGAGCTCTCTTGTTCCTTTGGAGAGTAGGTGTCAGAGATCTCTTTTCGGACCCATTTGAGAGCCTCTTCCAGATAGGAAGGGTCTCCTTTGACCATGCTGTATTGAAGAAGAGCTTCGCCATATTCTATACCAAAAACAGGAGACGAAGGGGTGTAGGAAGCGGCCTTCTCAAAGTGTTTCAGCCCCTTTTGTAGATCTAAGGGCTCTTTGGAAAGGCGACTTAGGTAGACCCATCCCCTCCCCCACTCGTGATAGAAGGAGAAGGAGAAATCTTCGGGATAGTCGATATCTTCGAATTGAGACTCCATCCAGGAGAGTTTCTCAAGCGCCTCTTCGAGTAGCTTCTCGTCAGAGCTTAGCCATCCCATGAGGACGAGGATCTCTGCCCAAAGCAGAGCCCTGTCAGGTGCTTTAAAAAAATAGTCGGGATCAAGTTTCTCAACCTGAACAAGTTTCTCGCGTGCGAGTAGGGAGTAGCCTTCTTGCGTGTGACTTACCGAGAATTGAAAGAGGAGGTGGGCAACTCTCCAAAGAACTTCAGCCTCATTTTGGCCGAGAGATTCAGCATCTGCTAACGCTTTGCGGAATGCTTTTTCTTTGTTTTTTTTGGGGAGGAGCTGCTCTGCCCGTTTCAGAAACAGGAAACCAAGAGCCCGCTTTTCAGCGGGGGTGAGGGTGTTCCAAAGTTCCGAATCGGAAAATTTTTCCAGATTTGAAAGTTTTTCCGTTTCCAAAACTTGTTGCAACGCAAGATACTGCTCTTCTACCCCATTCATATAGGGACAGTCTACGCCCTATTTTCCTTTAATTCAAGAACAGGAGATAAGGCCTGCACCTATATGTAAATTCGAAAAAAAATAGAAATTCTCTGCGTCTTAGCACCTTTGCGTTTCAATTTTTTATTAAACATTTGTTCATGGAAACGTGTTGTGTAAAGGTTTGAAACACAAAGGCGCTAAGACACAAAGAAAAGATTTAATCTATCTCTTTAAGTGGTTGGAGTTGTTCAGAAAGGTCGGCGATTTGCTTCTCAAGTGGAGTGATTCGAGCTTTTATGGACTCGATTTTGTCGTCGAGGGCGCCATTGTCTTGTTGGTTTTTTCGAAAGGCCTTCTCAATGGAACTCTTCTTGTCTAATAGCTTCTTCATTTCGACATGTGGTTCTATGCGTAGTTTGATGAGATCCATCTCAACTTGGAATGTAAAATATACGGGTTCGAGGTCTGATACTGGAATCTTCTGAAGGCGTTGTTGAAAGGGAAGGAGGGTATCTTCTTCATTTTTCTCCTGCAATACCAGAAGTAAAGGGCCTTTTAATTCATTGAGAATTGCATCAAGTGTTTCAGTTGAATCCCTCTCCTCAGGACTAGTTATAGCCATCTGAAGTAGTAGGCATACTTCCTTAAGATAGTTGAAGATAGAGGCGAGCTCCTCAGCCTCCTTCCCTTCTTCAACAAACTTTGTTTCAGGTGCTTCGATTTTTGCGATCTTGTCGAGCTTTTCCCGGTACTTCCGATGTTGGATGCTCCCCTCAATGCGTGGGAGTATGGCATGATCCAGCTTTCTCTCAAGTTTTCTCTTTTGTTGGAAGAGTTCTTCTCTCTCATCATATTTTTCTTTGTATTTTTTCTCGGCTTTTGTGGGTTCTGAACGCTTTTTGGATGTGCTTGCTGATTCCAAAAGCTCGATATGCTTTCCGATTTTCTTTTTGTCTGCTTTTGGATTGAAGGCGAGCTCATTTTTTAATGGGAGGATGTAGCTGGCAACCGCACGAGCAGCTGCCCTTTGCCCCTCTTCAAGTACCTCAGAGCGGGTAGAAAGGGCGCTCTCCCCTTCCACCAAAACGCGCGCCCAAGTCATCTGCATGCCATCAAGTCCGTATTGATCGGTTACACGCTTGACCTCTTTTAACTCGCGTCGATTGCCGGGGATATGAGAGATCATGGGGCGTTCTCTTAAGTGGTGCATATAGAGCTTTAGAACTGTTTTCCGTCTGTCTTCCTTATTCAGATATCTGTCGACATACTGAGAGGCAAGCTGGGTGAGCAAAATGCCTCCTGCGAGTCCGAAGGAGACCCATGTATTGCCGTAGAAGACGCTAAAGACAACAGCGAATACAAGCAAAGCTCCAGTCTCTAACCCGTAACGTCGCACCTGGTTGCGGAAAACCATCTTCTTATCGATGTCCAAGAGAAGATGTTGGAGATGGATCTCCTCAAGCTGCTTATGGCGAAGGTACGGGCGCGATGCTTCCTCAACCAGGGGAATGGGGTCAAAAGGCTTGGCGATCGCCTTTTCTTTGGAAGTGAGTGCAACCCAGAAATTCTTGAGCCTACTCGTCTCCCCATGGCTCCCGATGAGCTTTCGAAGAGGGACCATCTGGGTTTCATTGAATTGATCGAGAGTCTCTTTGGTATCTTTACCAGAATTCTCCCAAGCTTTTAGAGTTACGTAAAGTGTATCCCACATCCGTTGTTGTCGCTCCAACAAGTTTTTCAGCTTCACCCCAGCCCAGTCGGGGTACTTTTCGAGCCATTTTTGGATTGCTGCTTGGTTGAGGACTTTGTGGAGGGATTCTCCTCCCCTATTGAGCATTTTTAAGGCTGTTAAGGCATTATCTGTGAAGACCTCTTCCTTATACTCATCGAGCTCTTTCTGATACGCCTCCACCCATTTGCTTGGATGGGCCTCTTGCCAGGCAACGTAGGCAGCGCGCATCTGCTCTACTTGTGCGGTGAGTTGGATGATTCTCAATTCGGTAGGTTGGGCAACTTTTGCTCCTTCCACCCACTCTTTGAGATTTTCGGAATTGCCTAGTTGCAGAAAAGGCTCCACTGCTTCATGCATCACTTCGATCTTCTTTTTGAATTCCTCCCAATCCCATCCCTCTA
>JAAKFR010000043.1 GCA_011064985.1 Chlamydiota bacterium | reverse complement strand
ACCTTACTCAGTTGAGCTAGGTGGTTCTATTTAAAGACTTAACCCAAGTTCCCATCCTCAGGCACAAAGTAGGTGGTGTTCTTACTCATCCCGCAGAGGACAATGAATACGCAAACTTTTTACGAGCAAGACACAAAGCTTCAACACAAAGACACAAAGGATTTCTTAAATCCGGCCTCCTCCTCGTAAGAGGAGTTTTCCTTAAGGAAAAAGACCCTTTGGGTCAGGCCGGATTCTTCGTGTCTTCGTGTCTTTGTGTTGAAGCTTTGTGTCTTTTGTGCCTTCCGTTCTCGTTATTTCCCGATAGGGGGCATGCAAGAGCCTGGATGCAAAAGCCTGCCACAAATGAAGGCAAAAGCTCCACTTTTAATTGCACCCGGTATGGGAGGAGCTACATGATCGCTGAGAGCCCTTCTCGCTTCTCCCAAGAAGATTTCAGATGAGCAAGTTTTTTGTTCGAGAGGCCTCCTAAGAATTGGATTGCTTGGAGGAGGCGGGCGCGCGTCCGGTCCTTGCCGAGCAACTCTACCGAGTCAAAAAGGGGAGGGCCTTGCCTTTTCCCCATGATAGAGCCAAAAAGAAGAGGCATGACGACCTTCTTGTGGGGGACTTCAAAAGCCTCAGCAACCTCGCGGGAGGCCCCCTCGATCCCTTCTCTTCCCCAGTTCTCTCGCTCTTCCATCGACCAGATGATCGCTTGTAGGATAGAGCAAGATTGCTCTGGCGCAAGGTTTTTGGGGGAGAGTAGCTCAGTTGTGTAGGGGAGATGGTTGATGAAGAAGAAGTCGCAAAGCTCCATGAACTCCCCAAAGGTCTTGATTCTCGTATGGCAAAGGGGCATAAGCCTTCTCATAAACTCGTCAGAGAAGCCCCAAGCTCGGATCCGCTCCCAGAGGCTCTTTTCTGGGATGTTGTGGATCAAATACTGCTGGTTGAGCCAGTCGAGCTTCTGGATGTCGAAAACGGCCCCTGAGAGGCCAATACGTTTCGGGTCGAACTCTTGGCTAATCTCATCAAGAGAGTAGATCTCACGGTCTCCTGGCATGCTGTAGCCCATAAGGGAGAGGAAGTTGACAAAAGCTTCACATAGATAGCCGCTATCTCGGTAGTAGAAGATTGAGGTGGGATTGCGTCTTTTTGAGAGTTTTTTCCCATCTGTTCCAAGAAGAAGAGGCATATGGAGGAACTCGGGAGGTTCCCACCCAAAACACTCGTAGAGGAGGATATGCTTGGAAGTTGAGCTGATCCACTCATCCCCTCGGATCACGTGGGTGATCTCCATCAAGTGGTCGTCGACCACATTGGCAAGATGGTAGGTGGGAAATCCATCTGATTTGAGGAGGACCTGGTCGTCGATATCGGCCCAGGGGAAGGTGATCCTCCCCTTGATTGTGTCTTCGAATACACATTCTCCGGTTAGGGGGACTTTCAGGCGGATCGTATAGGGTTGTCCTTCTGCTTCGCGGGAGGTGATCTCCTCAGGGCTGAGGTTCCGGTATCTTCTGTCATACCCCCCTCGACCTCCTAATTTTGAGCCGAGCTGACGCATCTCCTCGAGCTCTTCAGGCGTTGCAAAGCACTTATAGGCCTTCCCTTTTGCTACGAGTTTGTGGGCATACTCTTTGTAGATCCCGCTCCTTTCCGACTGCCTATAAGGACCGTAAGGCCCTCCGACATCGGGTCCTTCGTCCCAGTGGAGCCCACACCATTTCAGCGCCTCAAAGATGTTGGTCTCATATTCGGGTCTTGAGCGGGTTTGGTCGGTATCCTCAATCCGGAGGACAAAGGTCCCTCCAAAGCGACGAGCATAGAGGAGGTTGAACAGGGCCATGTAGGCGGTTCCTACATGGGGGTCTCCTGTGGGAGAGGGGGCAATACGTACGCGCACGGGTTTTGTAGACATAGGGGAAAAGTATAGGAGAAATGGGCTATTTCAACAAGATAATGAGATCTTTGAGGATTTCAATCGATTCTTGGAGCTGGGGGTCGTGCTGGCTATAGAGTTTGAACTCAGCTGGTTTGATCTCCTCGTCCTCTAGAAGAGACAGGAATCTTTTGTAGAGGTGGCTTTGTTCCAATCTCATTTGTGAGTTTGCTTTCAGGGTGGAGAGATGGTCAGAGTAGTGGGTTAATTTCGATTGGAGGTTGTATCGGTAGAGCCAGCTGATCTGCTCTCGCTGGATAATGGGGATATCGGACAGATCATCGTGGAAGTTCTCTGGGATAGAGTCGTTTTCCAAGGGGTTTGTCGCGTACTGCTCGCCAATTTCCATGGTTGAGAACATTCCTGGAATGGCTATATCAGGTTGGACACCCACCAGTTGGGGGCTTTTTCCGGAAACAGTGTAATAGCGACCTCGGGTGACTTTGAATTCTCCCTTAGGGTTGATTTTTCCATTACTTGCTGCATCGAGGCTAAAGGTTTGGAATGTACCTTTGCCGTAGGTGTGTTCATCCCCCACAATGATGGCTCTCCCATAGTCCTGAAGGGTCTGGGCAACGATCTCAGCAGCAGAAGCACTCGCCTTGCTCGTCAGCACCACGAGAGGCCCATCATAGGCGACTTTCCCATCGATATCTCGGAGATGTTCAACGGTGCTGTTATTGTCCTTGATAGAGACGACAATTCCTTTTGTGATAAAGAGACCTGTGACGGCAACTGCTTGGGGAAGGACTCCTCCCGAATTGGAGCGTAAATCGAGAACGATCCCTTTCAAGTTTTTCTCTTTCTCAATCTTCTTGATCTCCTGGAGGAGGTCTGAAGAGGAAGAGTGGACGGGGTCTTGGTAGAAGGCATGAAGACCCATATGGGCAATCACGCCATCTCCGTAGGGGATTGTTTGTGTTTTCAGGCGGGCGTCCTGGATGACAACCTCTCCCCGTATGATTTCGATTTTTCGTTTTACCTCCCCCTCATCACCTTTTCTCAGAACGGTAACCATGACGGGGGTCCCTTCTTCCCCTCGGAGAAGTTCGACTACATCATGAACCTCTAGACCAACCACAGGTTCTTTATTGACAGCGATGATCCGGTCGTTTACCTGCAACTCTGTTTTGCTCGAGGGGCCACCCTCAATGACTTTCACAACAGTAAAGCCATTTAAATCATCACGCAGCTGGGCTCCAACTCCCAAAAGGCGTTGCTGGACTTGCACCATAAATTGGTACGCTTCTGAAGGGGTAAAATAAGCGGTGTGGGCATCAAATGAGGTCGAAAAGGCTTTTAAGACCTGTGCAAGCATGAATCGCATCCGATCTTGCAGGTCTTGATTGGCAATATTTTCCTCATGGGCAGACCTTCTCTTTGCAATTCTAAGGAGGGCTCTTTCTCGGGTTTCGTCATCAAGCCTTTTAACTGCTTGTTCCTGAAGAGCGCGTAGAGCGGCTAGACGATCGGCCAATTCCTCTTCGGTTTTTGCCCATGGCAACTCTTTGAACTCTTCGACAGTGAGTGGTGAGAGTAAGGAAGGTACTACATCGATTTGATGGCGTCTTTCAATTGCTAAGATCATCTGCTTTTGGATTTTTTGGAAGGAGGAGAAGTCTCCTTTTTCGACTTCGCTCAAGACCTTCCTAACAACCTCTTCTTCAGGTGAGGACCAACAGGAGATCTCATCCTCTAGAAAGTAGGTCTTTGTGGGGTCTAGATCATCCACAAAGTTTTGGAGGGCTCTTCCAACCAGGAGAGGCGAAAAGGATTTATGGGAAGCATGAGATTCCATGATCTCTTTGAGCATGTCGAGAGCGTCTTGAGAGTCGATTTCAGGGGGTTTTGCTCCGTAGAGAAAGGAGAGAAGGAATACAAACAAGAAGGTCGCTGTTCGGAACATGCTATTTTCAATTCCTATTAAATCCCACTTATCACCCAACCCTTCCAATAAAATCCACAACTGTTTTTGGGCGAGAGGTGGAGGGTGACTTTCCCCCATGTTCCACTCGTACCTAAAGGCACGATGTTGGAAGGGAGCGCAATGCTCACGTCTCCGTTCTTCGTGGTTAGGAGTCTACCAAGGACTGATCCTTAGATGGGGTGTTAATAAAAAATTAAAGGAGCTGTTAAGGGGAAATAAATATCAAATAAAAGAATAAAAGTTCTTGAATCAAATTCTACTCTTAATCAAAATATCGTGCAGATTTAGTTATTACTAGGGTGGATTTTCGGTTTTGTGCAGAGCGTTTCCCATTTTTCTTTACCTTGAGCAAAAAAAATCCTTGATTCACAAAACGCAATAAGCCATAATAGTAACTTCAAAGCGGAAAAAACGATTGGAGAAGTTAGAAAAGGAGGATTTAACAAGTAAAAAGGCAGTTTTTTTGAAAACTAAATAGATTTACTGTTTTTAAAAACACTATAAAAAATTTAGTTAATTCCTAAGTGCTCAAGAAGCGTTTTATCAGAATGAAGGTTGGTAGATCGCTTCATGAACACTTAACTTAAACCTAAGGGGGTAATTACATGGAAGAAAAACATGAAATGCAAAATGAGCATTCTCAAACAGATAACGAGAGTGCTGAAGGAAGAAAAGTCGTCTCTATTACAGAAGCGGCTAAAATCAATAAGGTGACCCGTCAGGCGATCTACGTAGCGATCAAGCAAAAAAAGCTCAAAGCTACGAAGAAAACCCGTTGGGAGATCGAATTGAAAGACCTCGAAGAGTATCGTAAAAACAAATACTCCCGCACGAAGTCGATGTTTGATGGAGAGCTTCTTTTCGATAACCAAAAAGGGTACTACTCAGTCAACCAAGTCGCTAAGAAATTAGGTATTCCTGCTCAGAAGGTCTACTACGCCACCCGAACAGGCTCTATCAATGGGGCTCGTAAGGGCGCTGCATGGGTCATCCATGAAGAGGAGATCCGCCGTTATAAAGAGGACTACCTCGACAAGAGAACGGTAAAGAAGGCGATGTAGTCTTTATCCATCCTCTTGTTTAGTGAGTTTTCTCACTGAACTTTTACAACCTGGCTTCGTAAAGCCAGGTTTTTTTTGTGTGGTAAAATTTTTTAAATTTATTAATAGGATACTCATATTTATGTGATACAATTCCTATCGTTAGAAAACAAAGGGTTGTATGTCTAGTTTCTTTTCTAAGATTTTTTTTGGCTCTAACGCAGAGTTTCAGCCCCTACTGGAAGTTGAGGAGGATCGCCCCAATTGTTCTAGATTAGAAGAAGAAGGGGGTTTGATACTCGATTGCCTCATGACTAAGGAGAGAGAAGAGGAGCGTTCTCAAGCCTTGTTGGAGTCTGGAAAAAGGCTGTTGAAAGAAAGTGACTATTTTGGGAGAGCCGATTGGCACCAATTCGCTTTGATGCACAACGCTTCTCTCATCGAGAATACCCAGTATGAGGGAGGGAATATCCTCTGGAGTGTCGAAGCATGGGAAGGTTTTTTTGCGCAGTGGAAAAGAGGAAGAGCTCTCCTCTCCATGCCTGAGATTGGGAAGGGGCATATCGAGATGGTATTGGACGCTCTTGTCGAGCTGAGAGAGTTTGCAGAGCTTCGCTATTTCGATTTTGCTGGAGCTCTTTTAGGTGGAAGGGTCTTCGAGGGGCGAGTGAAGGCATTTCGGAAGTTGATTCTTTCTAAAGTCGAGAAGAGAGCTGTCTATGTCCCCATGGGGTATCGGCATGGCATTGCAAACGTAGGACATGCGATTATTGGAAAATTCGAAAAACAGGGAGATAACATCGTCCTTTACCTTCTCAACCAAGGTGATGGAGCCTCTCTCCATCCCCCATTGAGCTACACAACAGCACAAGAGAGAATCTCCTACAGCTACTACCCCATTGTGATCCCGATTGAGAGGTTCCAAGGGGAGGTGGGGCTTGCTGCTTTTTTTCACTACTTCCGTCTTCACAACGATGCTCCCCACCAGTCCGTTCTCCCTTACTCGGCTGAGGATCTCTACGATATTTTCATCCAGCTAGGAGAGGTGCGCCCAGATCTTATGCCCTCTCCAGAAAAATTCGAGGCAAATACACAAGATAAACCAAAATGCTCTGAAAAAGCGGTTAAGAATGTCGTCAGAAATCTTCTAAAAGGAGAGGGGATCTCCGATCTTGCTTTTGATAAGATGACTTTACACCTCCACCTCTGCTCTTTGGTCAGCGGATACCATACCTATTGTAGAAACCAGACTGAGGTCTACCAGAAACTTCTCCACGATGGGATCAAAGAGTGTGGTTTTCTCACAAAAAAGTTGGAGCTCACCCTCCCTCGCGAGGAGAAAGCTGCGATTACCTCTCTTCTATTTGCGATGCGCGAACTTTCTCCCTCGCTTGTCAAAGAGGTGCACCCTATAAGGCAGATCCCACCTCCTCAGCAAATCGTAGCAAAAAAAGCGCCTATTGAGTTCCCCACAGCAGACGTCACCCCTTACCAGACACCCTTGCCTAAAGGAGAGGCAATGGAGCTATCAGATGTTATTGAGTTTCCTCCTCCCACTTTTCGAATCGAGACTTTTATGGGAGATTTAGAGAGATGGACAGAACTCCTAAAGAAGTGTCCTGGTTGGGAAGTATTTCCCTATTTTTACGATTGTATCTACACCATACCAGTACCACATCCATCTGAAGAAGAGGATGTTTGGAATCGAATTGAGGCGGAAGAGGTAGGGGAGTTGGTCGATAAATTACGTGACTTTTTCCTGGCAGGGACTCGATGCAAGAATATGCCCTTCATAACTATGCAGGATAGCTCCGCTGTTTATTTGCATCTCTCGATCTATACCATATATGCTGTGATCGACAAGCTTGCTCGGCAAAACCCCGAAACGAAGCTTGAGGGGTTTGCTTCTCCTTTTTTTGCAAATGGCGCCCACCTACCAAACAAAGAGTTTTTCTCCCTCCCCTACGGCGCTGAAAATGTCCGGTACTCCCAAATACGGGACTACTTTCGAAAAACTTGCAAAAATGCGAAAGGGAGAGAGATTTTTCCCGTCGCACCTGCACTTACGATAAGAAAGTATTTATCAAGCTCTTACCATGGAGATTGGCAATCTCAAGGGGCCAGTCATATCGCCTATCTCCAACAATTTTTCCATAAAGAGCAGAAACCCTCTTCTTGGGGAAAGTTGGGAGGTTTCTTGAATAACACAAAAAAGGTTGTACAAGAGACCCTCGCATTCGGGAATGGTTATTCCGCCTATCTCTCCTTGTGGCAGAACCGAGAGGGGAGGCTCCCAAAAGAGGTGATGACCCTCTATTATTTTGCTTTTCTCTCTTACATCTTTTTCGAAGGGGGAAGAGAGTTCCCTAGGTCAATGGAATTTGAAGAGGGTTATGATGATTTTGGAGAGCCATCGCTTCTTCTCAACTCCGCCCAAGAAAGTCTCTTTTCCAAGGAAGAGGAGAAGCATAAAGAAAAACCCGATTTGTTTAGCCCCTTCCTAAGCTTTGGCTATGAGAGTGGGAAAAAATTTCTTGAGTCTTACTACAGAGATGGTTTCGAGTCTTGTACAACGAACGATGCAGTTTGTGCCAGACTTACTAAAGAAGACGCAGGTAAGTATCTTTTTTCTGAAGCGACCTTTCGAGATCTTCTTAGGATCTCTCGAAAAGAACTCTTGAGGGTTCCACAAGCGATGCAATGGCTCAGTAGCCACTATGGATTACTTGCTAACCCAAGAGTTCGTATGATGCTCGAACACTGCTTTTTCTCCCCCGGTGGACTTACCTTGTCACTGCAGGAAGCTCCGAGTTTGGCTTTTTCTTTACGAGAGGTGGTGCAAAAAGGGTTCCTATGGTTCCAAGAGGGTCGTGCACACCATACCCCTGAGATTCTGTTTTTGATTCGCTTAGGAGTTGGAATCGAAGAGCATATTGCCGGCTTTCAGGAAAGGGTGCGGCAGCAAGAGATCTATGCCCAGTATAAGGTTGAGCTCGAAGCTCTTTTAGAGTGCAAGCTAGAAAAAAAACTTCTTTTTGAAGTGAAATGGCATTGGGTCTTTGTCTCCCTACATTTGAGTAAGTGGAGTAAAGAATCACTCACTTCTTTTTTCCGTGCAATCTTTTCCTTGTATAGAACAGCAACTTACGAAGACTTATACCGAGAAAAACAGGATTTGAACCTCCTCCAAAAAATTCGAACTTTTCTTTATTTACACCACGAGCTGATCGAGAGTTTTGGAGGATTTTCTGCGGTTTGTACCGATCTTCTTGGTCGTTACCTCTCCCATGAAAAAGACCTTCCAAAAGTATGGGAAGGGGTGTTTCCCGTTTTTGTTGGGGGAGACTACAAAGTAGATTTTTCTCTGGGGAGAATTCTTCATTCGGGCAAAGGGGAGTTGCGAGAGCGTTTCACCAATTCCCACACAAAAGAGATCCAGGGGCCATATTGGCTAGGCTCCCATTTCGATGAGGCCAGTGATGGGAACGTTCGGGTTCAATATACTGGAAGAGGAAAGGAGGGGTGTGTAGAAAAACGGCTTATTTGGGATGGTGATGAGAGGTGGGCGCGCAAAATACCTGAGAGGAAGTTTAAGGAAAAATTCCATTTTGAGTTGCAGCCACTTCGGGGGTTGGTTTCCTATATTCTATACAATCCAAAGGAGGGGGATCCTGCTATTGTCTGTTATGATCCACAGGAAGACGTTCCCTACTGCCGAGTCGACTACCAACAAGGGAAGGCTCTGGTTACCCGGCTAGACTCTCATGGAAACCGACTTCCTTGGAGGATGGTCAACCTCTGCTTAATTGAAAAAACCCATCAAAATCTTTTTGACTTTGCTTCCCGTTTCCAAAATCTTGGTGAGACTACCTGTTTTATCAACGAAAGAAGCGGAGAGGTCGAAGAGATCTCCTTTCATAGTTACCCTCTTAGTTTTGTGAAAACCAAAAAGGGGTTGGAATCAAGGGAGTATCCCGGTTATGTATTTGCTCCCCTCTATACTCTTAAAGAGATCCGAGATTTCCCTCCCGGCCTTGTCTTGCGAAACGAACACGGAGAGGGGATTCTCCTTCTGCCGAAATACCGGCTCCAAGCAGTAGGCGATCTCCTTTCCCGCAAAATCGAATTTGTCCAAGATACATTCGAAGGGATCTTCCACTATACGATCGATCCGTTTGATGGAACGCTCTTTTCTTCCAAGAGTGATGCGATGTTCTACCTCACCTATCTGTTAAAATCTCTGCGGGATTATGAAAAAGCTCATCGCTATCTAAACAAAGTAGGAGAAACTCCTTTTGTGCAAAAAACTGCGGAGGAGATCTTTTTACGTAAGTTTACTAAAGTTGAAGACTCTTCCCCAGAATCGGTGGCGTTGGATTTGAAATTCTTCTTCTTTCTCATAGAGCGGAAGAGTCGTCTTGAAGAGAGGATCTTTGAGGAAGCCAAGGAAGAGGTCTCGCATTATGAGGAAGGGCTTTTCAAAGGAGGGATCGAGGTGTATTCCAAGTATCTCCATGCGATCAGCAAGGAAGAGCTCAGTAGCATTCCCCTTAAGATGCGTCTTTCCAAAGAGGAGGAGAAGACCCTCCTGTTCTACTTACAGAGACGTACTGAAAGGTGTCTCCCTCAAATTCTCCGGATCCGCCTCGACCTGTTGACCAGGGCAGGGGGGCGGATGGGAGTGGAGATTTCCCCTAGAGAAGTTTCACTTTACCCTCCCTCATTTTCTAAATTGGTAGAACCTAAGCAGATTAAGGGATTAAAGATTCGCTCTGATCACTTCCCCTATGGAAGCAAACTGTTCGAAGAAGGGTCTGACACTGGGCTTAAAAAAATTCTCGAAAAAGAAGAGGAGATTTATGCTCCTTACCCGATTCGTCTTACAAGAAGGGATCTTAGGGTCCGGTTTCCTGAACTGTATGAAATCGCTAGATCGTGTGAGCCTAAAGTTCCTCACCCTTTTGATTTTACTCTTTTAACTCTACTCAAAGTGAAGAAGATCGGATGGCAGGGAGAGGAACTAGCAATCGCTTCTTTACTCTTCTATGTCCGATACCTTCCTAAAAAGATGTTCTGCTCACTTTCTCTAGCAGATATTTCCGACACAAAAAAAGCAATAGAGACCTTCAACAAAGTAGTTGATATTGTTTCTCGGTCAAGTGGACTTCAGGCTAGAAAGGGGCATTTTCCTTATACAAGGAGCCTCGAACTCCAATATCCTCAACAGGGGGAGAGGCTCTCATTTCAAGAACCTTCACAGAAAACTGAGTGGATAACGGCCCCTTTTTCCAAAGTATGTAACCTGATTTTTTCTGTAGAAGAGATCCCTTCTCCTTCTCTTCTACCAAGCTCGATCCTGGATACAAAGAAAAAAGGACTCGCGGGCAGGATCTACCAGGACATGCAAAATAGCGCCCCCTCCCTTGAAAAAGAGAGCCAGCGCATCTTCTCCCTGAAAAAAGAGCAATTGGAGAAGGGGCAAAATATACTAAAAGACCAAGAAAAGACTCTCTACACCTCGTTGCAAAAGCGACGTGGAAAACTCCTTTCTGTGCTCAATGCCACCGGAAACAAGAAACCAACAGTAGAGGAGCTGGAGGGGGAACTCTCCAACAGACTTGACCAAGAGAGCCAACAATTTCTTCCTATTCTGCCAGAGACTGTGATGAAGGAAGTGATCTTAAGAGACGACCTTCATTTCTTACGCAAGCATCGCCCCTCTTTTCCTTTAGAGAAATGTAAGGAGATTGCCTATGAGGTCAAACTCTATTACCACGAGCTTGTGTTATGGGAGCTGGCAAAAGAGGGGGCAACTCTTTTCGAAAACCTCCAAAAAGACTCCGATTCACAAGTCGCTAAGAAACGCTTATCCGAGATCTTAGATTTCCAAGTCTCCTACGATCCCTTTGCCTACCCGGAGATCAACTACTTCAAAGTGAAAAGTGGGAAACTCCCGAGAGCGGGCCAGCTTGAGGTCTATCTTTTTGCCTGCGAGGCATTGGAAAGAGGGGAGTGTCGTCTCTTCCAACTCCCGGCAGGCGGGGGGAAGACCTCTTATGTTGCCCCCCTTTTGATGCTACGGGCCAAGAGGAAGAGGCTTCTTCCCATTTTTTGCTCCACACAGGCGATCTATTCGGTCGATAAGGCGAATTTAGATGCCACTTTGGGGACCTTAGAGGAGAAACTCGCCCTTCTCGAGGTGGGGATGCATATGAAGCTAACTGCGGAGGATCTGAAGTTCATCTTCAACCATCTCAAAATCTACCTAGATGAAGGGCGTGAGCTCATCCTCACTCCACAGATCATCTATGCGATCGAGCTTCTCTACAGGTATGCAGCTCTTCGAGAAAAAGACGAAGAGAAGGTGAAATGGCTCAGCTTGATCCGTGCCTTCTTCAAAAAACGGGGCTTTTTGCTCGGTGATGAATCCCACCGGAATTTCGATTCCCTTACACGAGCGATGTATGGAACAGGAGATTTCCTTCCTCTCCCCAAACAAGAGAGGAGGCTCTTTCTCGATCTGATGCGTCCTCTTATGGGAGCGGAAACACTTGCGGTTCAAAATCAAGAGATCGGAGAAATTTCTCGGCTAGCAAGAAACTACCAAGGGAACCCTACCAAAAAAGAGCTGAAAAAAGTCTCCCTTGCCTTAGCAGAACATATGGCAGGTTCTCCCCATTTTGCTCTCCCAGAAGAGGAGAAAAAGAGCTTCATCGCTTACTGGACCGATAAAAAATCCCCTCAACCTAAAATCCTGCTCGATTGGGCCTCAAAAGACCCCCTCAAAGCCAATCTAGCAGTTCTTGTGGGCTATTTCCTTCTCGATCTACTTCCCCAGATTGCCCAGATGAGAACAGAGCTCGACCACGCTCCTTCTATCTATCCTGAAGAGGAGTTTGACACCCCCTGCCACCACAAAACTGTTTCGACAGCCCAGTTTGAAGATCCCTATCTTACCTTGGCTCTCTCAATTAAGGGGACCTATCATAGAGGGTTGACAAGAGTCCAAAGAGTTCGTCTTCTCCAAAAACTCATTGAGGTCGATCGAAAAGAGCAGGAGGCATTGGGGGCAGGAGAATTGACTCCGATCAATGATCGGTTCCACTCCTGGGTAGAGAGGACAAAATGGGCAGGAAGCTACTTGCGCCACCTATCCCCAAGTGATGAAAGTAGAGCTCTTCCTCTAGCTCGGTTTCTCTCCACTCATCCTTTGGCAATTGACTACTACCTTGAAAAAGTGATCCTCCCCCAGGTGGGGTTTTCCTCTGAGCAACTCTCCGCAACTCCTGTACACATCTTAAATGGGTTTCAGAGTGTTGTGGCCTTTTCAGCTACCCCCTACTTTTCCTCTGTCTATCCCCTGAAAATCGAAGAGTCCTTATACGACAAGGTGTTTGAAGCTCGGGTGGTTGCTCAGTATTGTCAAGAGAAGCACCAAGAGGTCCTTCTTCCCAAAGAAACAGCTAGCAAGCCATTTTTCGGTTGGATGAAGGCAACCCATGCAGAGACGTTTGCTAAAACAACTGTTCTCCTAGATCCAGGAGGCTTTTTCTGTGACGCCCCGAACGTTGAGGTGGCTCAAGCTTGGCTTGAGAAGAGTGAGCTCGATGGAGTTGTCTACTTCCAAGAGGAAAAGAGTCTTCAAGTAGACTCTCAGCAGCATATTTACCTTTTGCTAAAGGAAAGAAAGAGAATCCAGATCGATGGGAGTAGACTCATCGAAACGCTCAAGAAAGAAGGTCTTGACTGGGAAAAAGTCCCTATAGGGACCTATTATGATGCAGCCCACACAGAATCTACCGATATTATGCAAAAAGACGATGCCCATGCCCTTGTTTTTGGAGGAGATAATCTCACCTCCTCTCACCTTATCCAGGCGATCATGCGCCTGCGTGGTTTCCTTGATCCACAAAAAAACCAGACCCTCTCTTGGGTCTTGCAATTGGATATGGCAAAAAAGGTTGTGGAGGATCTTCAGATTACAGGAGAGACTATTTTCCATTGGACAGCGAGAAATGAAGCGATTGAGATGAAAAATCGGGTGATCTTAGCCGCCTTCCAAGAGATTGCCTATCTCGTAGAAAAGATCGCTTGGGAAGAAATCGAGAGGGCGCTCCAAGATCCCAAAAGGCAAATCAGCCTCTTTAAAAAGTATAGCCGCGGCTTTTCTGAAGAAGTTGTCCATAACCCCTATGGGAGTTTTGCTGTTCGGGAGAGCAAAGCAAAGACGAGAAAGGTGTTGAGTGCCTATTGGAAACAGCAGATGAAGACCTTTGGGTTTGGTCTTCCCGGGGAGCTTCCTGATGAAGTAGAGGCCGTCATCTCCCGTACTGTTGAGCTTCTATCTCACATTCCGACTAATTTCGATGAGAAAATCACCAAGGAGATTGAGCAACAAACCCGCGTGAAAAAGGAGATGGAGCAGAAGCAATACCGCCCTCGCCCCTTTGACCCAAGATCGGCAGATGCGATCTTTGGAGATATTTCTGTAGACAAGCCTGAATTTCCCAAACGCTATTTGCGTTCAGCAAGAGGTTGTTTTTCACCTCACCTCACAGAAAACCTCTATTTCGAGGGGAATCACCTCCTAACTGCAAAAGAAGGGAGTGTCTCTCTTGAAACGGCATTCCTAAAACCGATCGATTTCTTTCTCATCATTCACCACGAAGGAAAAACCTATGCGGAGGTTACCATAAATGAGATCTTCAACTCGCACTATAAGACCATGAAGAAGGTGATTGAGGATTCTGGTGTGAAACACAAAGCCTTTCTCGTTACTGCCAGCGGAGAGCTTGTCCAGAAAGGGAAGGGGGACCTTGCCCCAAGCGAGGAGTTTATAGAAGAAACCATGAAATTGCAGTGGTTCCAAGATCTTACAATCGACGCCCTTCTCCTTACAGGGAAGATCCCTCCAGTCGATGACCCCCGCTATCTCCGCTTACTACAAAGGGTCAAAGACTGGCCCGATTTTGTCTCTTTTTGGGAGCGTATCGTCAAAGCGCTCCCTAACCCCGAAACCGCCAGTAAAACAGCCTTCAAACGCCTCCTAACCAACCTTAAACAAGAGTCCTAGGTAGATTCCTAAGGGTGTAACCCAAATCGGTTAAAAGCCCAAGCTCTCTCTCTCAAAAACTAGAACACTGTTTTTCTTTGAAGCTTTCCCTTTAAGGGAGTAACCTTAGCGCAAAAGTTATAGAAACCATGAGGAGAGACCGATGATGATTTGTACCCACACAACAATTGAGCTTGAAACACGAAATGGAGCCTTCGTTTGCCAACCTGAATTCCCGGGAAATGTAACTATGCCGGTAACAGGAAGCAAAACCTCGTGATAAACAGGTGGCTCTTTATTCGAGAAGTTGTAGGTGCGGGGTTCTTGCCAACGACCCCCCTCAAACTCGATGCAGCTTCTCGAGTTGTAAGCAGCCTTAGCACACGCGTTTTTCCCGGCGCTTCTCTTGACAAACTCGACCCTGACAAATGGGAGGGGCATAGGACCACTAAAGATTTCTATGTATGGATCTTAGGTGTAGCAGATGGAGGGGTTGTCAGGCAAGAGAAACAATCACAGTTTTGAAGCTTTCTTATTCTTGGTAGTCCACCTCTACCTCAATGGAGTCAATGCATGTTTGACGTTTCTTATGACTTTTTCCGGTATGCCATTTTCCCTCTCTAACTTCGAGAATCGTTATCTTGCTGAGAAATAGACACCTCCAATTCCCCTCTTTTGGAAGTCCACTTTTACTTTGACCAACGAATTGAAAAACTAAAACTCGCTTCGTCCCATTTTTTTCTCCTAATGTATGAGGACAAACCTCTCTCTTTAACCCTTTGTAGCGAAGTACAACCTGTTTTTTGTTTCTGATGGCATCAGCTAGTTGATCATATTTTTCATATTCTGAAGTGAGAGAACTTGAAGGAATAGAAGCTGTTGCTGTACAGATGGTTAAAAATGCAATTAGTAGAAATAGAACGAACGTTTTTTTTTGCAGTTTCATCAAGATGAATGAGAGCAAAGACGCTCTAAAACAAGATCCATAAAGTTGTGTTTTTTACGTAAACTGATGATTTGTTGTCTCTCCTGTTCATATTTTTTCTGAAGAGCGATAGTTTCTGGATGTGAAACATCTGCCAAAAAATAGAGAGGATGAATGATAGCATCTGCATCCAGTTCGCTAAAATCACCACATTGTGCTTCAATATCTGCGATTTTTTTTGTGAGTGCTGTATCCTCAGGGAGATTCTCCTTTTCTCTTTTCCAAATTGCCTTCATTGTGTCATATCGCTCTTGAAAAAGAGTTGCGTTTCTTACTCCATAGCCAAGTATAATTCCTATCAACCTTTGACTTTTGTTCGTTGCCGTTGCCATGGATAGCTCTCGTTTCTCGAGTTTCGCCAAAAATGACTCAGGGGTAAAGGAAGCACCAAGTTCTTTTGCAAAAATTGATTCGTGTTCATGCAAGATACGCAACATGTTTTTCTTACTTATGAGTACAAGGACCAGGCATGGAAGCCAATCACGCTCTTCATCAAGAAAGATAAAGTCTTTTAAATCAAATTTATCTCTATGCTTGTACCAAGCCTTCAAGCCCGACCTTCTCCTATACATAAGATATTTAGATCTAATCCATCTACGCAAAGGAAGATTGGGAGGAACCTCTACGCTAAAATCCGCTAATGACATTGGTTTGGAGCCAAACACCGTGTAGGAAAAATCATGGCTATTGACCAATTCCTCAAAGAGATATTTTATATGTTTAAGGTCTTGATGAGGAATCTCTCCTACTTCCGCTTTTACAAGAAAAGTTAAAGTCAGAAGCAGGCAGACGAAAGCATATTTCATAAAATATTGGCTTTATTTAGGTTAAAAAGGCCTCTTTATTGTGTGAAACTATCTGCATACGTGTGGTTCATCAGGATCATACCAATGTTGACAAACTGAACACCATACAAACTGACGACTCATTTCTTCGTATGGAACAAAAACTCCTCTTGCATCGCTGCAGAGAACATTAACCTGTTTTAGTTCACCATTCACCAGTACAAAGATCCCATCTGGAGCTACATATACTCCTCCTGGCTGTACATAGTAACCATCATCGGAAATCAGTGATTGGTCATATGTGGTCGTTAAGTCTTGTGCTGAAGCTCCTTCAGAACAAACTCCAAGCATGAGTAAAAGCAAAATCACCGCAGGATACTTGAAAACACCTTCCATTGTTCTCTCCCTTCATTTTTTAGAGATGCAAAATCAAGGTACAGAAAATTTAGCTTGAAATCAAGATTATTTTTTTGATATCACTAAGGCTAATCCTGCATATTTTTGGTGGAATCGTGAATTGTGGTTACCTATTGTCAATTTTTTGGTCTTTAGTGGTCATCCATTGGATCTTGTAAGATGATGAACCTGGAAAAGTACAATTTTCTAGGTTTTCCAGGTTAATTTCTAGGTTGGGCTAAGATAAAAGTTTTATATCGCCGAGAAAAAAACGAGATTTAAAAGAGAAATATCGGCATTCCAATTTTCAATGAGTGTCTCATTCATTGTATGATCCTAGAGAACGATTGGCTTTTGGCTGGATTAGAGGATTTGAGGACGAGTGGGGTTATTTCAGCATGGATGAACTTGAAAGCATTAGAGGGCCTCAAGGCTTGCAAATTGTGAGGGATTTAAACTTCAAGTCTGTAGAGCTCAAGACTGGAGAAAAATCAGGGAAATCACTCACCTCATTATACTGTTTTGGGTATCTCGGATCCTGACAAAATACAAAGTGAAATTGCTGTACTATGTCGACAAAATTTTTCGGTTCAGATTCGGC
>JAAKFR010000042.1 GCA_011064985.1 Chlamydiota bacterium | reverse complement strand
TGATCTACATCTCCTGTACTGCCAGAAGCCAGCAGGTTTTCTTGGATTACTTTTTCGATATCTTTGAGTGTGCTGAGAGCAGACCCATTTTTAGGTTTATTCTCACTCTCATAAAACGAGAATCGGTTATTCTGAATGGTGATATGAGTATATAAACTAGAAACCAAATCATTCTCCTTTAGTTGTATAAGATTGTAAAATATTGTCGGATTAAATTCAATAATTAAGTTTATATAAATGATGTATTTTATTCGATTCGGAAGAGCTGTATTCACCACATATTTCTGGAAGGAGAAAAAAGGTTGGAGAAAAAAGCGTATGTGCTATAAAGATAGGGAAATTCATGATCTAGATGGAAGGAAGGATTTGCCATGTCACTTGAAAATGCGAAAGAAAATTTAAAAGAATTTGGTAAGGAGCTAGGCCTAGAAGGGCTTGCCTATGACGAGAACAACACCTGTATTCTCGGGATTGATGATGAGTTCTCCATGCACCTTACCTACGAACCGAACTCTGATCGTCTCTATGTTTACTCACCACTTATCGATGGACTTCCAAAAGATGTCGATATTCGTGCGAAACTCTACGAGAAGCTATTGGAAGGCTCTATGCTTGGAGGGCAAATGGCTGGGGGAGGAGTCGGTGTTGCTGTGAAAGAGGAGCTTATCCTGATGCACTGCGTGATCGACATGGCTTACGCCGTTCCTTCTCTTCTACGTGCTTTTGCTCCCCTTTATGTAGAAACAGTAGAAAAATGGCGGACTGTTTGCCGCGATATTGCTGAAGGTCGTGAGCCGAGCGTCGATACGATGCCTAAACCTCCTCCACAACAGCCTCCTCCACAACCCGGGGCTGGTATCCGAGCCTAAACTTCATTTACAAGCGCTACAAAAAAAAGCCTAACTCTCTCTTGAGCTGGGTTTTTTTTTGACTATAATTTCACTTTTCTTTACACATGATCTTCTTTCGATGAAGACCACCCCTTGGTGTTTGGTCTCAGTTCGGTTTTTCTCTTCCTCAGCGTGCTTTGAGAAAGAGAAGAACCGAACTGTGGTTCAAGAGGACAGGACACCTGCAAAGTTTAACTATATCTTAGCCAGCTTAGCTAGTGCTTGAAAAGGCAAACTCTTCTGATTTTTTCTTTTTTTTCTGTCAGAATCAGGCAGCACGAGAACTCGCACAGCATTCAGACTGAGATTTCTAAGTGTGCCAAGAGTACCCCCTTGGTCGCTACTGTTGCTATATTGGTGGTCTTCCGACCAACTTCTGTCTTTGACATGATGTAAACCATTTGGGTGTAACCCAAATCGGTTAAAAGCCCAAGTGCCCATCCTCAGGCACAAATTAAATGCACTACAGTGAAAAGCAGCCAAAAGAGGACACCAGATTCTAGCTATCAAAAATCTCAGTTGAGTTTATCGAGCCATAGGTTGATATCCTGGTCGCAGTGGATAAGGTTCCGATCGGAGAGTGAGATCTCGTCCTCAAGCTTATCTGTAAGGTCAAGAAGTTCTTCGTAAAATGTGTAGAATTTCTCCTTATAGAGTTCGCTATTCCAAGGTTTTTGTGCCTCCAGGAGGAAACGGGAGAGGAAATCTCTCCATGCCGGAGAGTCGATTTTGGATAAAAGCGCTTCTGCCTGCCTGGAGGCTTTGTGGATGACTTGTGAAAGGAGGACCTTCCGATTTCTCCCTAAAAGAAAAGCCCATCCTCCCTTCAATTTCTTTGCTTCTAGCCCCTGCTTCATCGTTTCTAGAAAGGGGAGTAGAGCCTCGGAAAACTTCGTTAGGTGTTCATGATTCTTTTGCGCACTGAGGAGGCAAGTATGGAGTTTTTTGTAGGCAGCTTCAGCTTCTGGATAGGTTTTGTGGATCTCCTTGATCAGTTCCTCTTTGAGCTGTTCAATTTCCTCCTCTTCGGTCTCTTCAATCTTATCGAGCTGATGGTCGATCTTTTGGAGCTTTTCCTGAAGTTCATGCAATTGTTCAGATTTTTCTTCGATTACTGAGGAGGAGGGCTTATGAATAAGGTCGTACTCGATCTCCTCTCTTAGTTGATGAATCTCTTGGCTATAAGTTTCTCGCACCACATGATTTTTTTCTGCCTCCGCAGCTGCAAGGCGACACTCATCGATTTTTTTCTTTAGTTCAGAAAGTAGCATTTGCATTTTCTCTCTCATTCTTATATCCTGACTTCACCATATCAAAATCTCAATCCATAAGGAATAGTCATTATGAATCTCATTGAAATTGCAGGACATTTAGGGGCAGATGCCGAAGAACGTTTTACTCCAAATGGGAAGCGGGTGATTTCCCTTAGAATTGCAGCGCGTACTCGATACAAAGGGCAGGACGAGACAATCTGGTGGAAGGCAAATATTTGGGGGGACCGGTACGATAAAATGCTCCCCTACCTCAAAAAAGGATCAGCAGTTATTGTCATTGGCGAAATGGAAAAACCAGAGACGTATGTTTCGAACAAAGATGGATCGACACAAGTTTCTCTTTCGATGAATGCCGATATCGTCAAGTTTAGTCCTTTTGGGAAAAGCGAGCGTTCTCAGAATCAAGAGTCTTCTTTTGGCATGGAAGCGCCCTCACCCTCACCCTCACCTTCTCCATCGCCATCTTCCGCTTCCGCCCCTTCCTTTGCGGAGCCTTCTTTTAGTGGTGCCATGTTTGCAGAAGAGAGTAACTCTTCTAACGATCAGATCCCTTTTTAGGTTGGGTGAGAGAGTCATATGCAAATTTCCGCAGTTCCAGAGATCAATAAAAGGAAAGAGAGCGATCTGATCGTCTTCCCTTTTTGGTATCAGAAGAAAGGTCCCAAGGCTGCAGCCTCGCTGGGAACATTCCAAGCTACTGCCAAGACACCCATTGAAGCAAAAGACTTTTCTGGGAAATCGGGAGAAATTCTTCTCCTCTACTCCAAAGGGGCGAAGGAGAAACGGTGTCTTCTTCTTGGCTTAGGAAAGGAGGAGGAGCTTGATCTAGAGTCTCTTCGGAAAGCCTATGCGCTTGTGGCCAAAGAGTGTCACAAAAGAAAGGCTGCTAAAATCAATCTAGTTGTTCCAAATGTGAGTGAGCTTCGGGGTCTTACCGTTGATGAGCTTCTTACAGGAATGTCTGAAGGGATTTTACTTCCCAACTATCAATGGAAAGAACTAGGGTCGAAGCGAGAAGAAAAAACTCTCATAAAACACCTCTCGTTTATTGGAGTTCTTCCAAAAATGCTCGGTCCCGCTACTGATGCCATGAAGGTTGCTGAAGGTGTCTATTTTGCCCGTGACTTGGTCAATGGGAGTGCTGATCGAATCACACCTCAGTATCTTGCGAAGACAGCACAGGAGCTTGCCACAAAATTCTCAGGGGTAAAAGCGACAGTTTTTGGTAAAAATGAGATTGAAAAACAGAAGATGGGTCTTCTTCTGGCAGTATCGAGAGGCTCTGCTGTCGATCCTGCTTTTATTACTCTCTCCTATAAAGGGGCCCCTCGTTCAAAAGATCATACGGTCCTCGTTGGAAAAGGAGTCACCTACGATACAGGTGGGCTTAATATCAAACCAACCGGATCGATGGAAACAATGCGTAGCGACATGGCCGGTTCTGCTACTGTTTTGGGGACGCTTGCTGCTGTTGCTTCCCTTGGTCTAAAAGTGAATGTGACGGCTGTTATTGCTGCTACCGAAAACTCTGTTGATGGTCGGAGTTATAAACCAGGAGATGTCTATACTTCTCACAAAGGAACGACCGTTGAAGTAGGAAATACCGATGCTGAAGGGAGATTAACTTTAGCAGATGCATTGAGTTACTCTGTTGATCATCTAAAACCTACCCGCATCATCGACCTGGCTACTCTTACTGGTTCTGTTGTCATTGCGCTTGGTGAAGACGTTTCTGGGTTATTTGCAAATCAAGATACCTTGGCCAATTCTCTTTTGGAAGCAAGTAAGCAGACAGGAGAGTCTATGTGGCGTCTTCCTCTCTATGCTCCTTACAAGGAACTATTCAAATCTGATATTGCCGATTTGAAAAATATTGGGGGGCGTGCAGCAGGATCGATCACTGCTGCTCTATTCTTACAAGAATTTGTCACTTCTGACATTCCTTGGGCTCACATCGATATTGCTGGAACTGCGTTTTGTAATAAAGAGCGGGCCTACATTCCAAAAAATGCGAGTGGATACGGAGTTCGCCTTTTGGTGGATTTTTTAAGAAAAATTTGACCATAGCTCCCGTATTTTAAGACGTTCATTTCCAATAACTTAAAAAAATTCTCTCGGAAACGAGAGGATTTTTTTTATTTTTTCGCTAAAGTCTCTCTGAAAGATTGCCGATAGATTCAGTATGCGTATAAACCAACCTGGAGGCAATCCATGCTGAGACTGCAAAGGAAGCGAGCTTCTACCACTGCTAGTAGCCGCAATACCATTAAGAAAAAAACAACCGCGAAAAAAAGCCCTGCTAAAAAAGTAGCTGCGAAGAAGACAGCTGTGAAGAAAGCAGCTCCAAAGCGCAAAGTAGCTGCGAAGAAGACAACTGCGAAGAAAGCAGCTCCAAAGCGCAAAATTGCTGCGAAGAAGACAACTGCGAAGAAGACAGCTGTGAAGAAGGCAGCTCCTAAGCGCAAAGTTGCTGCGAAGAAGACAGCTGCGAAGAAAGCAGCTCCTAAGCGCAAAGTTGCTGCGAAGAAGACAGCTGCGAAGAAAGCAGCTCCTAAGCGCAAAGTTGCTGCGAAGAAGACAACTGCGAAGAAAGCAGCTCCAAAGCGCAAAGTAGCTGCGAAGAAGACAGCTGCGAAGAAAGCAGCTCCTAAGCGCAAAGTAGCTGCGAAGAAGACAGCTGCGAAGAAAGCAGCTCCTAAGCGCAAAGTAGCTGCGAAGAAGACAACTGTGAAGAAAGCAGCTCCAAAGCGCAAAATTGCTGCGAAGAAGACAACTGTGAAGAAAGCAGCTCCAAAGCGCAAAATTGCTGCGAAGAAGACAACTGCTAGAAAAACTATCACAAAGGCAAGTACTCGTATGAACAAAGCCTCTCCAGCAAAAAGAAAAACTACTACAACAAAGAGAAGAGCTTCTCTGTCAGCTTCTCCAGCTAAGAAGCGTGCGACAAGACGTAGCTCTCAAACAAGAACACAAACTGCCGAAGGCTGGCGTAGGAATGTGATAAAGCTCTACGGAGGCGAAATCTAAGCCGACAAACATCTATTGCTTAAGTTTAGCGGCAGGGTTTATCCTCTGCCGCTGTTTTTTTCATTGAGGTGAGAATAGTGGGTGCTATACTATTTCCCCTATGGCTGTTCATCTATTCATTTTTCGTGAGAAACGGGAGAAAAAAGAGCATATAAAAGAGGCTCTTGCGGGTTTCTCAAGTCCTCCGATTCTCTTTCAGGGGGAGAATTTCTCTTTGGAGGAATTCATACAGGAGGCTGAGACTTTGGGTTTTCTCTCCGAAAGAAAACTCATTGTATTAGAGGAGATCGATCTTCTCCCGAAGGAGACACTGGATAAGCTGAAAAAAGTTTTTCCTTTGGAGGGTGTTGATTTTCTTTTTACTGCTTCAAACCTTCCTCCTTCCCACTGGCTTGTAAAACAAGCCGATCAGGTTGTACGCGAAAAAATAGAAAAACCTTGGGAGAAGGAGAGGCGGCTAGCTGAGTGGTTGGTTCACAAGGCTGCTTCTCAAGGGGTGGTCTTGAGAGAGCCTATTGCCAGTGCCCTGGTAAAAGGGGTGGATGCGAATGGACTGCTATCTGAGCTTGAAAAGCTCATCTGCTTTGTAGGAGAGCGGCGTGAGATTACCCTTGATGATCTTAGGAAGATTGCGATCTCTACCCCCCATGAGACTCTTTGGCAGTTTGGTGATGCCATTTTGTCCCGTCAAACGACGGAGGCTCTCAAAATTGGGAAGATTCTTCTCGAGGGAGAGGGGGGCTCGATTTTCTCTCTTTTAGCTCAGCTCAGAACGCAGTTCCAAACTGCCAGGAAGACCCTTTCAGCTTTTGCAGAAGGGGGAAGGGAGGAGGTCACTCGCCTCTATCCTTACTTGAAAGGGGGGCTCCTAGAAAAAAAACTCAGCTTATTCCAGAAATATGGACCAGCTCGCCTAGCTAAAGCTCTCATTCTTCTTTTTGAAACGGAGGTGGAGGCAAAAAACAGCCATTTGGATCCTCTAGTACTTTTAGAAATACTCACTGTAAAGATGACTCATGACTCTCTATCTTCTCCCCAATTTGCTCGGATCTAATCTCGATCATTCTCTTTTTCTTCCCATAAGTGTGGACCATGCGGTCTCCACTCTTGATGGGTTGATTGCGGAAAGTGAGGGGGGAGGAAGGCGGTACCTTAAGCAGTTTTCCACGAAAAAAAAGCCTCATGAGATGCCGATAGCCCTTTTAAAGTCTTCTGCTCAAAAAAACGAGCTCGACTTTCTTCTTGAGCCAGTGATAAACGGCGAGAATTGGGGAGTCGTGTCTGATTGTGGATTGCCCTGTTTAGCTGACCCAGGTGCTGCTCTTGTACGGCGTGCTCGTTACCACAATCTTTTGGTCCACACATTTTCGGGTCCCTCTTCGATCACCCATGCACTCGTCTTATCAGGTCTTTCCGGGCAATCCTTCCACTTCCATGGCTATCTGCCAAAAGAGCCGAAGGAGAGGGCAAAAACCCTAAAAGTGTATGAAAAAACTCTCCGAACAACCCACATCTTTATCGAAGCTCCCTATCGAAACCTCCACACCTACCAAGCTTGCCTCGATACCCTTAAGCCGACTACTCTTCTCTCAGTTGCGACCCAGCTGACAACACCTGAAGAGTGGATCCAAACAGCTCCCATTTCTTGGTGGCGCACGCAAAAAGAGATCTCTTCCAAGATCATGAAGAAGCCGACGATTTTTCTCTTCACTGCCGAAAAATGAGTTCAGCAACCGTGTCGTGGAAGAGGAGTCCTTGGGGGGTGAGACGGTAGGTATCGTCTGTAGATTCCACCCACTCTTCTCCTACAAGCAGAGAAAGGATCTCGTTTAAATCAGTCGATAGGGTGTGCTTTTGGACGCCATTGAGGAGGCGAAGGCCGACAGCGAGGAGCTCCTTTGCTTGCTCTACTGGCGGAAGAGTTTCAGTGAAATCGGTTGGATCTTCTCCCTCCCTTAACGCTTTTGCATATCGATTTAGATTGGGCGTATTGCGGAAACGTCTCCCTTCCCAATAGCTAAAGGCTGAGGGGCCAAGACCGAGAAAAGGGCGCCCTGTCCAGTAGCCGATATTGTGGTTTGAGATCATGCCCCCTTTTGCAAAGGCGGAGATCTCATACCGATTCCAAGGGGGTTTTGAGAAAGCTTCAACTGCTAACTCGAGCATCTCCAGGCTAGACTCTTCTGAAGGAAGGGTCTTTTGAAGAGCAGTCCGTTTTTTATAAAAGAGTGTGTGGGGCTCAAAAGTGAGGTTATAAAGAGAGAGATGGGTGATGGGGAGAGTTGCTGCGATTTCAAGAGACTCTTTCCAGTTGGCAAGACTTTGTCCTGGAAGGTCGTACATTAGATCGATCGAAATGTTGTCAAAGCCGGGCTCAGCTGCGTCATAGATCGCTTGCTTGGCACGAGAGGCAGAATGGGTCCTACTGAGAACCTGGAGAGAAGAGGGGACAAATGATTGGACGCCAATCGAGAGACGGTTGCAGCTTAAGTTTCGGAAAGCTTTCAGCTTCTCTCTTGTGAGGTTTTCTGGATTTGCTTCTAACGTGATCTCAGTTTTGGAAGGGGGATCGATCCAGGAGAGGATGGTCCCAAGCTCTTCCGGGGAGAGGAGAGAAGGCGTCCCTCCTCCAAAATAGAGAGAGACAAGCTTTTTTCCATGCAGCAGGGGGGCTCGGAGCTCCCACTCTCGTTTCAAAGACTCTAAGTAGAGGGCATGAAACGACTCCTTGTCAGGGACCACATAGAAATGGCAGTAGTCACACTTTCTCGTACAAAACGGCACATGGACATACAACGAGTACTCTTCACCTTCCATCTGTACTCACCACAGAAGGACTACGTCTTTGTTTAGCATAATCTTACGTAAATAATTGGGGTGTGTAGATCAGTTGTTACCACTCGGTGGCGTCGGGATCGATGATGCCCCCACGTTTCCAACGATTTTTGTCGCTGAAAGGATCCTCTTCGTCTTCCACCTCTTCTTCCTGCTCCTCTTCTGTAGCAGCAGGAGCCTCCTTCTCTTCTTCTGTGGTCTCTAGATCAGCAGTTTCTGTTTCGAGACTGGCCTCAGAAGATTCATTGTTGTAATCGACCTCAGACATGCTAGGAGTCTCGGGGTAGACTGTTTTTGCAGGACTCCGCTTGGGAGCGGTGTACTCTTCTAAATCGCCACTCTCTTTGAGAAATTGGAGGCGTTCTTTCTCCTCTTCTATCCGAGACTTCAGAACATGAATTTCTTCCTGGTGTCTCTCTAATTCTTTTTTAGGAACTAGGCCTAGCTTGAGCCACTGCTCAAGATCGGCGAGTTCTGCTTCTAATTTTTTCAATCGATCACTTTTCATTGTTGCCATATGCTAAATACCGAAAAGGGTAAAGGTGTACACTCTTCGCCCTTTTTTTTCAATCACTCAATTTTTGTAAAGGGTTTCGTGAGAAAAATGGCAAGAAACACCATTTCTCCGACTAAATAGGCGATGTAGCCAAGTTTCCCTCCTTCGCCAAATCCATAACTATGGAGTCCCGTGCCTAAAAGATAGTTGACCCCATACCAGGTGAAGGTGATGGCGATAAGGCCTATGATCGAGCCTGCTGCAAGCCCCCTTCCACCAATCATTTTAAATCGGTAGGCATGGATCCAGATCAAGTAGAGTGCAGACGAGATAAAAGCCCAAGCCTCTTTCGGATCCCAATCCCAAAACCTTCCCCAGCTTCTAGCTGCCCAAAAGCCACCCAAAATCGTTCCCCCAATGAGGAGTCCTGTCCCGAGGTAGAGGGTTTGGAGGAGGGTTTTTTCGAGAAGGGGTAGAGGTTTTTTGAGGAGGAGGTAGGCATGTCCGAGGACGCCAGAGAGAAAAAAGACTCCATAACTCCCCACAACCATGAGCACATGGATCAGGAGCCAGTATTGGGAGTCTAAAACCGCGGGAACGTTGCGTAAACTCGGATTTGGTGGGAGAAAAAAGAGAAGGAGGGAAGCTGAAATTGTAGCGGAGGGGATGATAAGGGGGCGTTTGAGAAAAAAAAGGGAGAGTAAAACGGTTACCCAGGGGACGTAGAGGAGTGTTTCTGTCATATTCGAGACAGGAGGGCGCTCGAGGATAAAAGAGCGAAGAGCTAGAAGAGTGGTATGGAGAAAAAAAGCGAAAACAAGGGCAAAGATGGCCCATTTTCGATTGATCCGGAAGAGGGCAAGAGGGATGAGATAGGCGCCGATCAGAAGCCATTTGAGAGGGAGGCGGAAGAGCCACAGCTCGGTTTTGAGCTGCAAAGGGGAGGGGTATTTACGAGATTTAGTCGCAGATTGGAGGTAAGGTGTTCCCGCAATTTTCTTATAGGAGGCCTCATCATGAAAAGGAGAGAGCTCTTCAATTTTCCCCTCTTCTGGGAGTGTCCCCCAGGGGTGGTACCTCCCCTCGTAGAGAACAGGAGCCCAGTCGGGCAAAGCTGCAGATAGGGAGGAGAAAAAAAAGAGGAGAACCCAAAAAAACTTATGCATAACGTCTGCAAAGATAAAGAAGTGTGATTCCAACCGCAAGGAGAATTCCTCCTGGGTAGGTGAGCAGGTAGCGAGCTGGGTCGTAGTTGACTACGATCTGCGCTTGTTTCGCCCCCTCATGTGGTGTGAGTAGATTGGCAAGATAAAACCGGTAGCCATTTCTTTCGTAAACGTGGTTCATGCTCAAAAGGGCCTCCGTTTCATCGACAAAGAGGGTCGCCTCGTAGCTATAGGGCTCGGTGGTGTTGGGATAGTAAGTGGTCTCTCCTCGAAAAAGGCGCACGAGAAAGGGGAGGGGTTTTTTCAAGGGTTGGAAGCGGATGAGATATTCTCCTCCAAGAATGGGCCAAGCAAATCCTTCTCCAAATTTCTCATAGGTGAGAGTCAAAAGCTCCTCTTTTTCCCCTTTTCTAGCGAGGAGGGTGATTTGGGGAGTGTGGTCTTCTTTTTTTTTCGAAAGGGGAGAAGGTGAGAAGGATTGCGTAAGAGGGGTTGAGATTTCAATCGGGGGAAAAGAGGGGGGAAGAGTGGCAAAAAGGGCGTATCCGAGAAATCCTTTGTCGAAAATGTAGTAGGTACGTGGATCGATCTTTTCGACATGTTTTTCTCCCTTAGAGTTAAAGGCCACGATCGTCTCTTCTAAATCCGCATTTTGGAGAAAGTAGATCGTAGCCTCCCCAGGAAAAGAGAGCTCCTCTGGAGAGACCTCCTGCAGTCCGAGGAGAGTGTATTCGCCAGACTTTTTAGGCTCACCGATGGGTAGAGGTGGGGCTCCTAGAAGGGTAATACCCTCTCTTTTGAAGAACCCTTCGAGCTTCGCTTCCAAGTGCGGGCTCCATGCAAGGATAGTCAGTTCGAGCTGCTCGTGAATGAGGGATCCGGTTCTCTTTTTCGGGATGGGAAGTTGCCACCGGTTGTTTTCCCTATCCACTAGATGGATGGCGTAGGTGTGTTTTAGGAGGAGCTCCTGCTCAGCTCCCCCCTCTTTTAGAGCCATTGCCCCTTGCACTCCAGCAACCGATTTCCAAAAAACACCTCCAATTAGAAGGAGGAGGCCCGCGTGAGTGAGGAGAAAGGGAAGATGCTTCCATGTAAAAGGGTAGCGACGCAAGGCAGCGAATAAGATATTCACAAAGTAGAGGCCCAAGAGGAGTTGGAAGATCGGATTTTGGTAGGTAAGAGAGGCTGCATAGAGGTGGGAGTCAGTTGCCGATTCGAGAAATGTCCCCACAATGACAAAGAGTAGGGTTACGCCTAAGAGAAAAATGGCGAAGATGACACTTCCCAAAAAATGGAATAACTTGCTCACAAGGGGCTAGGAAGAGGTTGAATCAAGCCAAAACTCTCTGCAAAGAAGAGGATCTCTTCCTTGTGCTCGGCAATTTCATCGGGAGGGCCTTGGACTTTGATCGTATAGTCGGCTCCCATTTGCCGGTAGTGTTCCTTCTCCTCTAGATTAGAAGCTCTAAAGAGGAGATTTTGGAGGTGGGCAAGGTCGAGTTGCATGCTCCACGCTAAACAAGAAGTGTTTCCATTACTCCCGTGAAAAAAAAGACCACCAAATCCTCCATATGAGAGAGGCTCAACCTCGAAGAACTCAGCTCCTAATTGGCTTTTCCAACGGTTGACTTGTGCAGAAGGAGGGATCCGCTCTTCTAGCGTGTCTGCAGGGAACGAGTGGAGGGTGAGTTTGGTGTTATCGGTAATAAGAAAGGTGACTAAGGGGGTTTTGGTATCGAGAAGAGAGACCTCTTCTCCAGGTGTGATCCGTTTCCAACGCACCGGGACTTTGGCGCGATATGTGGGGCGTCTCACCAGCTTAGTCTCTCCAACTCGCTCCTCTCTTCCGGTAAATTCGTGCCAGGTAAAAGGAGGGACTCTATCGGGGCATTTCTTACACCCAACTAACATGAGGAAAAGAAGAAGGAGGAGTATGCGAAATTTTGGCATCTTTTGTGCTTTTTAAAAAATGGTTCAAGTATTGGCAAATCTTAACAAATGGATCGAATTTATGTCCTCGTTTAGCTACATGCATCTGGGTAACCTGGAACTACTCGAAGAGATCCATGCTGCGTATTTAGCTGATCCACAGAGTGTAGAGGAGTCGTGGCGCTATTTTTTCGAAGGGGTAGAGTTCGGCGCTTTTTTGCATCTTAAAGAGGAGGCTGGAGCAAAGGGGCCCGATTTGCGCCTGTTTACTTTGCTCGACGCCTATAGGAGATATGGACATCTCAAAGCAAAAATCAATCCCATCGCTCTTGGGCTGCCAGATGAGGTGCCTGAACTCATTCTTTTGGCTCTCGGTTTTTCAGAAAGTGACCTGAATAAATCTTTTCCTACCTGTGGATTTCTTGCAAATGAAAAAGCCCCTTTGCGAGAGATCATCGAGGCTCTTGAGAAGACCTATTGTGGAGCTAAGGGAGTAGAGTATATGGAGTGCCCTCTTGATTTGGGGAAGTGGGTCCAAAAGGAGATCGAACCTGTCGGATTCACCCCCCATTTTTCGATCGAGAAGAAAAAAGAGATTCTCGCGAATTTGAATAAGGCGGAGCTTTTTGAAACCTTTCTCCATAAAAAATATGTTGGGCAAAAACGGTTCTCTCTTGAGGGGGGAGAGACGTTAATTCCCGTTCTCAAAGAGATTATCGAAGTGGGGGGGGAGCATGGAGTCGATGAACTTGTGATCGGCATGGCCCACCGGGGACGATTGAATGTGTTGACCAATGTTTTGGACAAATCTTTTTCGATGATTTTTAGCGAGTTTGAGGATTTTCTCGACCCCAACTTGATGGAGAGGGCAGGAGATGTCAAATACCATACAGGATTCTCCTCAGACGTTGTGACCAAAGGAGGAAAGAAAATCCACATCAACGTAACGGCGAATCCGAGTCATCTAGAGTCGGTAGATCCTGTTGTGGAAGGAAAAGTACGAGGCAAGCAGTGTCAAAGAGCAGAAGAGGGGATGCGGCGGGTCGTACCCGTTTTGATTCATGGGGATAGTTCCCTTGCGGGGCAGGGGGTTGTCTACGAGACGATGCAGTTTTCAAAAGTTCCTGGATATGGAAATGGGGGAACAATTCACATCGTGGTCAACAACCAGATCGGGTTTACCACTCTTCCTAAAGAGTATCGAACGAGTCGTTATAGTACCGATATCGCCCATGCCTTTGGATTCCCCGTTTTCCACGTCAATGCCGAAGATCCAGAGGGGTGCGTCTATGCAACGGAGCTCGCCGTGAAGATCCGGCAGCTCTTTCAAGTCGATGTCTTTATCGAGATCAACTGTTACAGGAAATACGGACACAACGAGAGTGATGAGCCTCTATTCACCCAACCTCTCGAATACACCCTCATCCAGAAAAAAAAGCCTATCCGAGAGATCTATCGAGATGAGCTAATCCATCAAGGCATTGTAGAAAAAGAGATGGCCCTCGCTCTTGAAGAAGAGTATAGACAGGCACTCCGCTATGAACTAGAAGAGTACAAAGTACAAAAAGAGATGTCGATCCCTGAAGCATTTGGAGGTGTTTGGAAAGAGTACCGAAAAGCCACTAAACAAGAGTTGTTGGAGCCTGTCCAGACGGCGGTAGATCAGAGCATTCTCGAGCTGATAGGGGAGAGACTTGCTGTGATTCCACCCGATTTTGCTCTCCACAAAAAGCTGGTACGACTTGTCGAGTCGAGGAGAAACATGGCTCTTGGGAAAGTGCCTCTTGACTGGGCGATGGGAGAGCAGCTCGCCTTTGCCTCTCTTCTTTTGGAGGGAACACCTATTCGTCTCTCTGGACAAGATAGCCAAAGAGGAACATTTACCCACAGACACGCAGTCTTTGTCGACCAGAAAACAGGGGGGCGCTACTTTCCTCTTTCCCATTTGAAGGAGGGACAGGGGAATTTCATGGTCTACAATTCGATTCTCTCAGAATTTGGTGTATTGGGCTTTGAGTTTGGCTATAGTTTGAGTTCCCCAGCTTCTCTTGTCCTTTGGGAGGCCCAATTTGGCGATTTTGCAAATGGAGGGCAGACCATTTTCGATCAATATATCGCAAGCTCTGAACAGAAATGGAAACGGTATTCAGGTCTTGTAGTCTTGCTTCCACACGGGTATGAGGGGCAAGGTTCGGAGCACTCTTCGGCTCGTATTGAGAGGTTCTTGCAGCTAGCTGCTGAGTCGAATATGCAGATTGTCTATCCTACGACTCCCTCCCAGTATTTCCATCTCCTCAGGAGACAAGTGAAGAGACGGGTACGAATACCTCTCATTGTCTTCACTCCAAAAGGGCTCCTTCGTCATCCGATGTGTGTCTCATCAATAGAAGAACTTAGCTCTGGAACTTTCCAAGAGATTTTGGAGGATACCGAAGCATCTGAAGAGGCAAAACGTGTCCTTCTCTGTACCGGGAGGGTCTACTACGATCTTTTGGCTGAGAGGAGAAACAGAGGGCTAGAAAAAGAAATCGCAATCGTACGCATCGAGCAGCTCTACCCCCTTCATCACGAAAAGCTCTCTAAGGCCCTAGAAAAATACAGTTCTTGCAAGGAGTTCTACTGGGTGCAAGAAGAGCCGCGCAATATGGGGGCTTTTGGCTACATTTACCAAACCGTCGAAGAGTTTCTTCCTAAAAAAGCTATTCTGCAGTATGTGGGAAGAAACCGATCTGCCTCAACCGCAACCGGGTCTCATTCTCGACATGCGAAAGAGCATCAGCAGATCATGGAAATGGCATTTGCGAGGAGCTAAGTGAAAGAAGAGATCAAAATTCCAGCAATGGGAGAGTCAGTGACAGAGGCAGTAATCGCCTCGATCCTAAAGCCGACCGGTTCGTCTGTAAACGAGGGAGATGAAATTATCGAACTCGAAACAGAGAAGGTCAACCAAGTCCTCTATGCTCCTGCTGGAGGAGTTGTCAGCTGGAGTGTGGAAGAAGGAGATACAGTCCAAATCGGAGATCTTATCGGAAGTGTGGATACCGAAGGGACTCCAACAAAAGAGGCTCCTCCGGCTCCAGAACCCGAGAAAGAAAAAGTAGAAGATCAACCAGCGCCTGCGCCTGCGCCAAAACCTTCTGGTGGAAGAGGGAGTCGTGAGATGGTCCCTGAGTTTCTGGAAAAAGTAAAAAAACCTGCACCAAAACCCACTCCTCCCCCTCAGGAACCAGTTCTCAAAACAGAAGAGGGGAGAGAGACGAGTCGGAAGATGTCGAAGATTCGTAAGACGATTGCCAAGCGCCTGGTCGACTCTCTTCACAATGCGGCGATGCTTACGACGTTTAATGAAGTCGATATGAGCGCGATTATGGCTCTTCGCTCCAAGTACAAAGAGAGTTTTGTCGAAAAGCACGGCGTGAAGCTCGGGTTTATGTCTTTTTTTGTGAAAGCTGTTGTCGAAGGGCTCAAAACCTTTCCTGATCTCAACTCCTATATCCGAGGAGAGGAGATTGTCCATCGGGAGTACTACGATATTGGGATTGCTGTCGGGACCGAGCGGGGTCTCGTTGTTCCCGTCGTGCGCGGAGCTGACGAGCTCACTTTTCCCGAAATTGAAAAGGAGATCGTGGCCTTTGCCAAAAAAGCCCGAGAAGGGAAGCTTGCCATCTCTGATCTTGAAGGGGGAGGATTCACCATCACAAACGGAGGGGTTTATGGCTCTTTGCTCTCCACACCCATCCTCAATCCTCCGCAAGTGGGGATCCTCGGGATGCATGCGATCCAAAAACGTCCCGTTGTGGTAGGCGACGAGATCGTGATTCGGCCCATGATGTATCTCGCCATGAGTTATGACCACCGGATCGTCGATGGGAAGGAGGCAGTGAGCTTCTTAGTCCATCTCAAAGAGGTCTTAGAAGACCCCTCTCGCTTACTTTTTATTGATAAAGGATAGAAGATGGATTTTGATGTCATCGTGATCGGAGGGGGTCCTGGAGGGTATGTAGCCGCGATTCGTGCTGCCCAAAGAGGGTTCAAAACAGCTTGCATTGAAAAAGGGAAGACCCTTGGAGGGACCTGTCTCAATGTTGGGTGTATCCCCTCTAAAGCCCTTCTCCATTCTACAGAGTATTTCCACAAAGTTGCGGCAGAAGGGAAAGAGCATGGGATCGAAGGATGCGACCTTAAGATCAATCTCGACCAGATGATGAAGAGGAAAGAGAAGGTCGTCAAGGGGCTCACCGATGGAATTGCCTATCTTTTCAAGAAAAACCAGGTGACGTGGATCGAAGGAGAGGCAACCCTCACTTCTCCAAATACCGTGCAAGTAGGGGACAAATCCTACAACGCCACCTCTCTTATTCTCGCTTCTGGATCCGAGCCGATCCCTTTACCCTTTCTCCCTTTTGATGAGAAAGTCGTCCTCTCCTCGACAGGAGCTCTCTCGCTTCCCAAAATTCCGAAGAAGATGTTGATGGTGGGGGCGGGCGTGATTGGACTAGAATTAGGCTCTGTCTACAGAAGGATGGGAAGCGAAGTAGAGGTTGTCGAATTGCTCGATCGGGTCACCCCCACCCTCGACCGAGAGGTCTCTAAAACGGTCCATCAGATCCTCAAGAAGCAAGGGATGACATTCCATCTCAAAACACGCGTGGTAAATGGGAGACAAGAGAACGGGGGAGTCACCCTAACCATCGAGACCCCGGAGGGAAAAAAAGAGGACCTCCATGGCGATGTCGTCCTCGTCGCAATTGGAAGACGCCCCTACTCACAAAACCTCGGGCTTGAAACTCTTGGAGTCGCAACCGACAAGCAAGGACGAGTTGTTGTGAACTCCTCATTCCAGACAAATATCCCCTCCATCTATGCCATTGGAGATCTCATCGACGGCCCGATGCTTGCCCACAAAGCCTCTGAAGAGGGGATTGCCGTGGCCGATCTCCTAGCTGGTGAATCGGTCTCCATCTCCTACCCGATGATCCCCAACGTGATGTATACCTGGCCAGAAGTGGCTTGTGTCGGCCTTACCGAAGAGGAGGCCAAAGAGGGGGGTCTCGCCCTGAAAATCGGGAAATTTCCCTTTAAGGCAGTTCCGAGAGCTCGCTGCAGCGGGGACGAGGAGGGGTTTGTCAAAATTCTCGGGGAGAAAAACACCGGTCGAATCGTCGGGATGCACATCGTGGGCCCGAGCGCTTCCGAGATGATCCATGAAGGGGTTCTTGCTCTGCGAAAGCAGATGACCCTCTCTGAGCTTGCCCACAGCTCCCATGCCCATCCCACCTGTTCTGAGGGGATCAAGGAGGCAGCTCTAGCTGCTCTTGGCCAAACCCTTCATCTCTAAAATGTGCGTTGCAGTGAACAAAAGAAGAGAAGAAAAAAGGAGGCCTCCATGCCCCCAATACTCTTCCCTGAATTCTTAACAGAGCGTAAACAGGGACTTTACTTCACATTTACATTTAACGCCAACTCCTTTTTTCGGGTGGGGCAACGTTTTTGT
>JAAKFR010000041.1 GCA_011064985.1 Chlamydiota bacterium | reverse complement strand
CTCGAGGAGCCCTCCGACGATCGCCCCGATCCCTCCTGTGGAGGCCCGTGCGATGAGGAGGCCGATCCGGGTGGAGGCAGCGCTCCAGTCGAGCTGGAGGTTGTTGTTGGTGCCGGTCATCTTCACCTGGAAGAGGTCCTGATTCGAGAGTCCTTTGACCCCGAACCGTTGCTCAAGCGTTTTGGGGGCGATGCCGAGGGTCATATTGACTTGGTCGGTCAGAAGGTTGATTCTCCCCCAAAGAGCGATATGCATCTTTGTGGCAAGGAGCATATCAAAGCGGGCGTAGCTGGCAACGCCATTTTCTAAGCTCATGTAGATCGGGGTGAACCACGCCTCCATCCACCCATCAGGTGAGACCTCTGTAGCTTTTAAGAATTGCATGAGCGACTGCACTTGTCCCCCATTTTTTACATAGATTTTTCCAAGGTCGATGACGGCCTGCCCAATTTTCAATTGCGAGAAGGAGAAGGGGGCAAAAGGGCAGAAGAACCCTTGCGGGCTGATTTGGAGGATGATCGGGTGTTCAGAGCGGGCGCCGGTCAAAAAGAGGGGGCTGATATCCTTTAGGAAGATCTCATTGACCTCTGGGGTGAGGGTGAGTTCTGCTTTCATGGTATCTCGCAGGAAAATCCCGTGAGGGCGGATAAAGAGAGGGAGGCTCCCTTTGAAATTGGAGGCTTTGATATCGGCTGTGATCTCGCCTGTGAGTTGGGTCACTTCTCCGTAGATCCGTGCATTGACGAGCTCTCCAAGTACGGCTTGGATCCATATCCGGTTTTTTTCCTGTATGGGGAGAGCCCCGGTGAGTTGGGGGATGGGGACAAAGTCAAGAGTGAGGCTTCCAGTAACTGCGAGTTGATCCCGGTTGAATCTCCCCGTAGGATCCCAAAAATTGCGTACTTCTCCTTCAAAGGCAAACCCTGACCGTTCTCCCTCTGGGGTGTTGGGGGAGGCGAACTCTCCTTCGAGTTGGAGTCTCATGGCTTCAGAGAATTTCTCCCCTGCTAGCGTCCCCCGGATTTGGTGGATTCCGAACGGCTCTAGACTATCCTGGCCGCGGAAGAAGAGCTTCCCAATCTCGATGCTTGCCGAAAAGCCACTCTGGCAAAAGAAGTTCTCTTCTTCACGAAGAGGGAGTTTGGGGCAGGTGAACTCTTGGATGTTGAGGACAACAGGCGCTGTACGGGTGAGGGTGTAGATCGGTTCGTGTTCCGGGAAGAGGGCATAGATGAGGGCTTGGTAGCGTGTTGGTGTCATCTCCCAGTAGATGCTCCCCAGCTCCTCTTGCTTCACGCGCAAGGTCTCCTCAATGCTGAAAGAGAGGGCGGCATGGATTCCCTCTCCTGTAGCTTTGAGAGCAAGTGTTCCTTGTTCGTTTTGGTACTCTCCATCGGCTTCGATATCCAGGGTTTCTCCAAGGAGCTGCGGGAGATTGAACGATTCAGGTACAAGGCCTTGGAGCATCGCAACGGGAAGGGCTTCAAGATCGGTAGAAAAGAGGAGCTTACTTTGGGAAAAATCGATTCCTTCCTCACGGATGTAGTCCTGGATCGTAAATGTGGCTGCTAGTGAGTGGTTCTCTTCTTTTCGGATCGTATCGATAGCAGCCTTACCCGTGATCTGGTTTTTCGCACCGTCGACTCTGAGTAAGAAATTTCCGTTTTCGATCTCAAGATCGGGAATCTCTTCTTGGTAGGGGAGTTTGAGGATCTTGCCCTTAGCCAGTAATGTCATCGTCTCATAGGAGACTCCCTCTCCGTTTTGTCCCAGGCTTCCTCGGAAATCCCCTTCGAGGTGGCTTGAAGAGAACGTTCCCGATAGTTGAGGGAGACGGGCCCCTTCCTCTAGGAATTCTCCTCGCCCCCTCACCTGGAATTCTAAGGGGGAACCGAGATAGGCAGAAGAGGGGGCTGGAAATTTCCGGATCCCTGCAAGGGAGAAAGAGAAAAGGGGGAGATCTCCCTCTCCTCTCCCATTTAGCTCGAGTTGAGAGGAGGCGATCTGAAAAGTCGTTTCAAATTGCTTCTCTTGGTAAGTTCCTTGGGTATACAAGTTGAATGAGCTTCCGAGAAGTGCCCGGACGTTATTTGCAAGATCGGGGGAGAAAAGTTCGAGGAGGGAGACGGGAAAGCCCTCTACTTGGGAGGTGTAGAAGAGGTCCCCTTCAGGTGTAAGGGAGAGATTACCTGAAAGCTCTGTCGCCTCTTTCCCTTGGATCGCTCCTTTATAGGCAATTTCCAAGTTATCAAGAGAAGCAAGGGCAACGTCAAATTGCTTGAGAGAGTAGCTCCCGAGGGTTTTGTGGGTGATTTCCGCCCGGTCGATGTAGGCCCTTCCTTGGAAGACAATCTCAGAGTAGTCGGGTTTTTTCAAGTTAAGAGGGAAAATCCCTTGCTCGATCTCGATTTTTACCGCAGTTTTTGAGGCGAGGCTCCAATCTCCTCTCTTCTCTTCTTGAACCCAGTTTTGGAAAAAACCGGGGGTGACTGTAAAGGTGAGCTGGCTGCTGGGATTTAGTAGGAACTTCTTCTCTTCGGTCTTCCCTTTTACGGTTCCAGTAAGATTCTGGCTTTTGATTTGGATGTTGAGTAGAAGAGAATTTTCTAGGTCCTTTTCGATCTCTCCATTTAGATCGAGGGTGGGTCCGATTGCTTGGGTAAAAAGAGTGGTCCCTTCGAGTTGGTCAAAAAGGGCAATGGGAAAATTCTTGATGTCAGCTAAAAGCTTCATCTTCCCTTCGAGTCTGGCTGCCAAAGCGATCTCTCCTTGGATCCCTCCCTGGTTGGTTTTCGCAACGAAGTGGAACGTCTCTGGGTCTTCTGTTTTTTCAATGGCGAGCTCATCTATGGTGATAGGGGAGATTTTGGGGGAGTCGAGAAAGATTTCCCCCTCTTTTAGAGAGAAACTTCCCGTAAATTGGGGAAGGAAGGATCTTTTTTTCTTCCGCTCCTTTTTTTCTAGGGCTTTAGAAACAAGAGATGCTCCTTTTTCGGCCTCTTCCCAGTGGAGGTTAGGGGCAAAAAACCGTGTGTTTTTCAACTTTCTCCCCCCAAAGAGAAGATAGAGGAGCGAGGTGTCTGTGTGAAACTTTTCTAGTGTAAAAACCTCGCTTCCAGATGCATCCGATACAACAAGATTTTCAAGAGTCTGTCCTGAGATCCAGTTGAAGTCTCCTTTGCTCCAGGTAACCTCTCCTGGGATCGACTCATTGATCCAGTGGGTGAGGCGTTCCTTGCCCATGGGGTAAGAAAACCAAGTGGGAAGAGCTGCTGAGGTGAGGATAAGCAAGATCGAGAGAAGGCACAAGACCCCAAGGAGGATTTTCCAAAACAGTTTCATCTGACTTCAGCCAAGTTATAGGTTTCTCAAGGAGAGGTTGGCGTCAGACTCTTCGATGATCTTTTCGAATTTTTTTAAACTTTTAACTAGTTTATCGCGGTGCTTAGATGGTGGTAGTACGATCTCCGTCCCTCTTTCATTTATCATATCAAGAATTCTTTTTATTGTCAGTTGGTCGACACTACGGGCTGGTTGGTAAGAAGTCTCTTTGTCTATATCTCTTTGGATTTCAGTAAGTACTTGCGTGCTACATAATTCATGAATGAGATTTCGGGCAAGGGAGAGGGGGATCGAAATGAGATTGGAGAGTTCAATCGAGGTAGGAGGGGGCTCTCCCTTACAAAACTTCTCGACGACGAGATGGGTGATCTGCAAGGAGAGGAGATTACGGAACTTATGACTGAGCTGGATCGCCCCTCCCATGTGTTGGAAGGCATGGACGTTTTGGATGGAAAAGGCAATTTTGGCACCAAGAAGGATCAGTACCCAACTTAAGTGGATCCATACCAAAAAGATCGGAAGTGCTGCGTAGGTTCCGTAGATGGCGTTATAGCCGGTGAGCCCGATTTGGAGCGTAAAGAGAATCCACTGGAGAAGTTGGTAGATACATCCGATAAAAATCCCTGCACAGAGAGCGGGGAGGAAGTGGACGGAGGTGTTGGGCATGAAGATATAGAGGAAGGAGAACATCAACATCAAGAGGGCTAGAGGGATCAAGTTGAGAAGGGGGATCACGACTGTAAAGATCTTGCTCAAAATCTCATTCGACTCTCCCAGAGTTGTCAGGGTAGCCGAGAGGTAGACAACAAATCCGCTTGAGAGAAAGACGAGCAAGGGGATGAAGACGATCATGGCGAGGTAGTCGGTGAATTTTCGGGTAAGGGAGCGTCCCTCTCGTACTTCCCAAATCTGATTCATCACAAGCTCGAGATTCATTAAGATCTTGGTCCCTGCCCAAAGAAGAAGAAGGATCCCGAGCCCTGCGATGAGTCCTTGGTTGGCTTTCTCAAGGGAGTTATTCGCAAACGTAAAAATCTGGTCGAGGACGTCTTTCTGGTCAGGAAACTGGCTGATGAGCCAAGTTTCTAGAGAGGTTTCGAGGCCAAATCCTTTGGCAATCCCGATCAAGATGGCCAAGATGGGGACAATTCCCAACAAGGTGTAGTAGGTAAGAGCTGAGGCCCCTTGCGAGATGTGGCTCTTTTGGAACCCCTCGGATGTGAGCATGAGAACGCGCAGAGCGCGGATCTTGAACCCTTCCCACCCCGAGAGCCCCTCGAGATGGAGCTTCCAAATCCCTTGTGTCAGGTACTCGTATGCTCTTTTCATCATGTTGTTGTATGTACCATCTTTTGTGTCCGAAGACAAAGAAAAAACAGGGATATCCGAAAGCATCGCTACCGCGATGCCTTCCGAGCCTTGAGGGTGAGAAAGAGGGGGAATTCGGAGCGAGAACGGTTTTCCATGCGTGCGTTCTTGCCCGTACTCTTCTTGTCAGAGGTCCACTCCTCGATCTCTTCGATGAGAAAGCCTCCCTTTTTGAGCATCTGGCTATAGTCAGACAGCGAATGGTGGAAGCTCCAGGTGGAGGGGGATTTTTTTCCTTTCCCGGGGGCCATCTCTATGGGGATTTTCAGGGGGGAGAGGTAGCGATCGATTCTCCGGTACTGGATCTTTTTCTCCTCATCGACTCCCCAGCTCGATTGGCGCGGGATCCGAAAGCAAGGGTGGTTGAGGACAAGGACAAGAGTCCCTCCTGGGACTAAAAGGCTCGCTGCATGCTCCAGGGTTTTCTCTGGATGGGCGACATTTTGTAGAGCAAGGATACAGACGGCGTGGGTGAAGGCATCCTTCGGGAAGGGGAGGGGAGAGCAGATGTCTCCAACAGTAAACTTGACTCCTCTTTTGGCTTTCGCCTTAGCAGCTTGAACCAAAGCGGGAGAGAGATCGATCCCCTGGTAGGAGACTCCTTTTGGCATCACCCGGGAGAAGATTCCTTCTCCACAAGCCAAATCGAGAAGAGAATTTCCCTCTTGGAGTCCAAGCAGTGGAAGGAGCTTTGGGAAGATCACCTGCTTGTGGTAGTAGTGCCCCTCTTTGCCTACACACCCCTCATACCATTTCCCCACTCCCTCCCATGAGGTATCACTTATTCGTTCTCTCATTTGTCTTGTTTCTAAAGGGGGTGCGTTTGATAGCTAAATTGAGTTTCTGTATTTCTTCAAGCAATTGCTTTTGGGTTTCTTCATTACCAACATTAGGTTGTGAGAGCTGTTCGATAAGCTCTGTAAGTGAAGAGAGATTCTGCTCTAAGGTTTGATTCAACTCTGTGTATGTGGCATTAGATTCTGTAAGTTGGTTTGCTTCACGTTGCAGAGCTTTCACTTCCGACTTTAAATTTTGGGTTTGCTGTTCGGTTAATTCGTGTTGGTTTTTAGCTTCATTTGATAAAGTAGTGAGAGATTTAAGAGTTTGAGTTTGCGTATTCAGAGCCTCAGATGCCTTCTTCCAGTCAATCGAATCAACAGTTTCCTTCAGAGTTTGTGAAATGGCTTTAGAAGCTTCTGTGAGCTGTTTTACGGTTTCGGGGTTGATCGATTTGAGGTTAGAAAGAGTCTCGATCTGTTCATTGAGTTGAGTGAGTTTTTTCTCAAAGTCCTCTGTGTTTTTTACTCCGTTGGTTTGGAGTTCTTGGAGGCTCTTGATGATGTCTCCTAATTCTTTTCCATAGACTGTGGAGAAGTTCTCGATTTGTGTTTTCACTTCTTCTAAGTGCCCGATTTTCTCTTGGAATTCATTGAGCTTTTCCTGGTGCTCTTCGTTTTGTTGTTTGTAGGTCTCGTTTTGTTGTGTGACCTCTTCGAGTTCTGCTTCGAGTTTGACGGTGCTCGCCTCAAGGGATTGGAGGTGTTTGAAGGTGTAGCCGAGGTAGATGAGGTAGGTGGAGCCTGTGGCTCCAGCTCCGAAGGGGATGGTGAGGAAGGGGTAGTTCCACATGACGGCGCATACAATGCCGATGATTGAAGCAGCCAAGGTTAAGATCCCTGGGATCATCCGCCAGTTGGAGCAAAAGCGTCCTTTGATCCCTCCCTCAGATCCTGGGTTGCAAATACTGTTGCAGGGGTTGAAACTGATTGGTCCGATGTCGAAAGTGTTGTCCATGATGTCTTCTCCGTTAGAATTTCTCCTTCATTGATAAAGGAACTTTTCTTTTTGATCAAAGGAAAAGTTAGTGGAAGGAGGAGTGGATCTCTTCTTGGATCTCTTTGAGGACTTCGATTTTCCAGTGGGGTTTGCGAAGCGAGTAGATGATATGAGGAAGAAGAAAGCAGCCGAGAAATCCCCCGATCATGATGAGTTCGTAGAAGTAGGTATTGAAGACCACAGCAAAAAGGCGGGGAGGGATGAAGCTAGCTCCTATGGCAAAAAGGGCTGCAAGGACGCCAAGAACCGCTAAACCTGTGATGCCGGAGTTGCCAAGTGGGATCTTGTAGGGTCTTACTACTTTTGGTTTTTGGTAGCGGAGAACAACGCCAGAGATGAAGAGTAGAAGATACATGAGTAGATACATCTGTGATGCGAGGGCACTTAAGACCCAAAACGAGATGTTCACGTCGGGGAGGATCAGAAAAACGAAAGCAGCAAGAGAAACGACAATTGCTTGGAAAAGGAGGAGGCGGGTAGGGATGTGGTTTTTGTTGATCTTATGGAAAACAGGGGGAAGACATCCGTATTCTGTTGTAACAAAAAGCCCTTTGACCCCAGCTATAGCCCAGGCATTGAGCTCGCCAAGGGCTCCTAAAACGGTGAGAAGGGAGACGATGGGAGTGAGCCAGGGGACTTTTGCAATCGCAAAAAAGTGGCGGAAAGCATCGAGGAGTCCAGAAACGAGGCTGATTTTCGCTCGGGGAATCACGACGGCAATGGAAAGGGAGCCTAAGACTAGGATCACAAGAGTGATGCTTGCTGAGATGAAAATGGCTTTTGGGTAGCTTCGCTGAGGATGCTCTACCTCGCGTGCGAGGTTGGCATTTGCTTCTAGTCCACTTAAGGCGAGAAAAATCCCTCCTAAAAAGACAAGGTGTGAGATCGAACTGAAATCAGGGATCAGGGCGCTTGCGGTGAGATGGATGGAGAGGGGCTCACCTGTTGTTACCCAAATGATTCCGAGGGTGATGAGGATTGCTCCTGGCAGGATCGCTCCAATGATGACGCAGACCGTGCTGACAAGCGAGGAGGTTCTGACTCCTAGGAAATTGAGCAAGGTAATCCCCCAAAAACCTACAAGCACAACTCCAAGGAGATAGAATTTATTGGCAGCAAGCTCTGGAGCAAAGAGCTGGGCGATTCCTGCTCCTACAAAGGCGAGCATCGCGGGATAGAAGGTCATGTTGTGGAACCACTGCATCCAGATGGCAAAAAAGCCCCACCGCTCTCCCAGGGCCTCTTTTACCCAGATGAAAACCCCTCCCGCTTTGGGCCACCCTGAGGCAAGCTCTGCGGAGATAAGGGCATAGGGGATCATGAAGACAAGAGCTGCCACGCAGTAGTAGAAAACAGAGGAGAGGCCATACTCTGCTGACAAGGGGAGGTTGCGGAGGCTGATCACAACCGCAAGAGAGAGCATCGTCAGAACAAATACATTGATCTTCCGACGAGGCTCTAGATGCTTTTTCGGCAAGGCCTTAGGCAATGGTAATCTCTTTGCTCAAGTAGACATCTTGGATCAAGTTGAGCATTTTGATCCCTTCTCCCATCGGTCTTTGGAAGGCTTTTCTTCCTGAGATGAGTCCAATTCCACCAGCTCTTTTGTTGATGACAGCTGTCCGGACGACATCGGCAAAGTCGTTTTTCCCTGAGGGGCCACCTGAATTGATCAAACCAACACGCCCCATGTAGCTGTTGATTACTTGATAGCGGCAAAGGTCGATTGGATGGTCGCTAGAGAGTTCTGTATAGACCGTTTCGGTGGTCTTACCGAATTTCAGCGCAGTAAACCCACCGTTGTTTGTGGGGAGCTTCTGCTTGACGATATCGGCTCCAATTGTGGCACCGAGGTGGTTGGCTTGTCCAGTCAGATCGGCAGCAGTGTGGAAGTCTTTCTCATCGGTTTTGAACGCATTATTACGAAGGTAGCACCAGAGGATTGTTCCCATCCCGAGCTCGTGGGCATGGGCAAAGGATTTTGTCACCTCTTGGATCTGTCTACCGCTTTCTTTCGAACCAAAGTAGATTGTCGCCCCAACAGCCACAGCTCCCATATCGTACGCCTCACGAATCGTCGCAAACGAGATTTGGTCAAAAGAGTTTGGATAGGAGAGGAGTTCGTTATGGTTGAATTTCAAGATGAAGGGGATTTTGTGGGCAAAGCGGCGAGAGACCATACTGAGGACACCATAGGTCGAAGCGACCGCATTGCATCCCCCTTCGATGGCGAGCTCGACGATATTCTCTGGATCAAAATAATCGGGATTGGGGGCAAAGGAGGCGCCAGCCGCATGCTCCACCCCTTGGTCTACAGGAAGGATCGAGAGATATCCGGTATTGGCTAGCCGCCCATGTGAGAAAAGGGCCTCTAAATTGCGCAAGACTCGGTTACTCCGGTCGCTACAAGTAAAGATCCTGTCTATCCAATTCCCGTCGGGCAGATGAAGCCTCTCTTTTGAAACTTTGGTACATGTGTGGGCCAGAAGGCTTTCACTCTCTTCACCCAATAACTCAGCTATTTGGGATACAGGGGTACAACAAACCGATGCGCTCATAAATAGTCTCCTTGTCTACATTGATCGACCGATCCCCGTTGTTCCACACCCCTCCTTTTTTTACAACAATCCCTGTGGGTTTTTTTGCAAGGAAGGGGTTTTTAGAAATGGAATGTATCTGGTATCCTTCAGGATTTTATGAGCCAGTCTGTAATTTCCATCGAGAATGTGTCCAAGGTGTTCCCCTCCAAAGTAGGGGCACCTCCTGTTTACGCCCTCAAAAACATCAACCTGCAGGTAAAGAAGGGGGAAATCTTTGGGGTGATCGGGATGAGTGGCGCCGGTAAGTCGACGCTGATCCGGTGCCTGACTGCTTTGGAAAAACCGACGGAGGGTAAGATCTTTCTCGAGGGGAAGGAGCTGACGGCTCTTGGGGCGAGAGAGCTGATTGCAGCTCGGAAGCGGATCGGGATGATCTTCCAACATTTCCCCCTCCTCTCTTCAAGAAGTGCTCTAGACAATGTGGCCTACCCATTAGAGATCAGTGGGGTAGACAAGAGGACGAGAAGGGAGAAGGCAGCGGAGCTCTTGGAGCTTGTTGGGCTGAAGGAGCGAGAGGCGCACTACCCCTCTCAGCTTAGTGGTGGAGAAAAGCAGCGGGTGGCAATCGCACGTGCGCTCATCACTAAGCCGGCTGTTTTTCTCTGCGATGAGGCGACCTCGGCTCTTGATCCTGGCACGATGCACAAGTTGCTCGAACTTCTCTCGGATTTGAGCGAAAAGTTGGGAGTAACCCTCGTCATGATCACCCACCAGATGGAGGTGGTGAAGCAGATCTGTACTCATGTAGCAGTTCTTGAGCATGGGGAGATCGTCGAACAGGGAGCTGTCCACGATCTATTTACCCACCCTCACCATCCGACGACTCGTCGTTTTCTCAAGAGCATGGTCCACGATGTCCCCCTCTCTTATTTTCCCACACATGAGAAGAGCGAGCTCCTCCGTCTCTCCTTTACTCGGGGAAGTGCGGATAAGCCGCTTATTTCAGAGATAATACGGACTTTTCAGGTAGAGGTGAATATCTTGCTAGGAGGGATCGACGTGCTCAAGACCGACACAGTGGGGAATCTCGTGATCGAGCTCTCAGGCGAGAGGGAGGAGCGTCTCAAAGCTCGCCTCTTCTTAGAGGAACACCGGGTTGTATGCGAGGAGGTATCACATGACTCTGTGTGAGAACTGGGAGTTGGCTTTGAGACTTTTGCCAAAAGGGCTTTTCAATACGATCTATATGGTGCTAGGAGCCTTGTTTTTTGCAGTTCTGATCGGGTTGCCTCTTGGGATTATTCTTCTTCTCACAAGAAGAGGGGGACTCCACGAGAAAACATGGCTCTACAAGCTAGTGGGGCTGATCGTGAATATCGGTCGTTCGATTCCGTTTGCGATTTTGATCGTAGCTGTGATTCCTTTTACAAGATGGGTGGTTGGGACGAGCATTGGGACAACAGCTTCGATCGTCCCCTTGACCTTGGCCGCAGCCCCCTTTTTTGCTCGCCTTGTTGAGGGAACCCTTCATGGGGTCGACTCTTCTCTTGTCGAGGCGGCGGTTGTGATGGGCTCCACAAACAGGCAGATTGTCCAGAAAGTCCTCCTCCCTGAGGCTCTCCCTTCTCTTATCCAGGGGGGCACCTTGACGGCGGTGACCTTGATCGGCTATAGTGCCATGGCAGGTCTTGTGGGTGGGGGAGGACTCGGTAAAGTCGCGATCCAATATGGGTACCAACGATTTAACGGATTCCTGATGGTTGTAACTTTGGTCCTTCTTCTTCTTCTAGTTGAGGGGACACAGGCTTTGGGTACTAGCTGGGTCCAGTGGATCAGCAAAAAGCGAGGAAAACAGGTCGATGCGTAAACTCCTTTCACTCCTTCTTCTCTCTTCCCTCTTGTTCTCAGGGTGTAACAAGGACAAAACGGTTAAGATAGCCGCAACTCCCGTCCCTCATGTTGATCTGCTTGAGGTGATCCGTTCTGACTTAGCTGAAGATGGGATTGTGATCAAGATCGTAGAAGTTGATGACTACGTCCTCCCCAACCGCTTGCTTGCCGAAAAGCAAGTTGACGCCAACTTTTTTCAGCACGAGCCCTATCTCGACTTGCAAAAGAAACAATTTGGCTATGAACTGGTCCCTCTTGTAGCGGTTCACATAGAGCCTCTCGGGATCTACTCAAATAAAATCGAGAGTTTGCAAGAGATACTGGAAGGATCAAAAGTCTCTATTCCGAGCGACCCGACGAATGAGTCTCGGGCGCTACAACTCCTTGAAGATGTCGATCTCATCAAGCTTAAAATCCACGATAAGGAAGCCCTCCTCACTATCCACGATATTGCAGAGAACCCAAAAAATCTGAAGATCGAAGAGCTGGATGCCGCTTTTCTTCCCCGCTCTCTTTCAGATGTGGAAATCTCGGTCATTCCTGTTAACTACGCCCTCCAAGCAAAACTCGACCCCCTCACTGATGCCCTTGCTCTTGAATCGGGCGACTCTCCCTATGCTAACATCCTCGTCATTCGAGAGGAAGATCTCAATAAGCCCGAATTCGAGAAGCTCAAACAAGCCCTCACTTCGGACAAACTTCGCAAACACATCAATGCGCAGTACGGGGGCTCTATCACCCCAGCTTTTTAGTTGTATTATAAGAGATTTTCGTGCTATACTATCTGCATCTATGAAAAATTGCCCCTCATTCAGAAATATTGGGATTATTGCCCACATCGACCATGGGAAGACGACCCTTCTCGATGCCCTCATGCGTCAATCCAACCTCTTTAGAGACAACGAAGAGATCCCTGAACGGATCATGGACTCCTACGACCAAGAGAAAGAGAGGGGAATCACGATCTTTGCCAAGCATACGAGCATCCCTTATAAGGACGCAATTTTCAATTTTATCGATACTCCAGGCCACTCCGACTTCTCCGGAGAGGTCGAGCGGGTGCTGGGGATGGTGGGATCTGTTCTTTTGCTTGTGGATGCCCAAGATGGGCCTATGCCGCAGACTCGCTTTGTTTTGTCGAAAGCACTCAAGATGGGGATTAAACCAATTGTGGTGATCAACAAAGTCGATCGCCCCCATGCCGATCCCGATCGGGTTTTGAATGAGACGTTTGATCTATTTGTTGAACTGGGTGCCAGTGACGAGCAGCTTGACTTTGCCCACTGTTATACTTCAGCGATTCACGGGTATGCGATGCGAGAACTCGATGATCCTCGCGACGATATGACCCCTCTCTTCGATCTGATTTTATCAGACGTTGCCCCGCCAGAGCAGAATATCGAGGCCCCTTTCCTCATGCAAGCGATGACGATCGACTACGACCCTTATGTGGGAAGACAAGCAACAGGGAGGATTCTTGGAGGAAAGATCGCCAAGGGAAACAAGGTCATTTGGGTCGACTCGGAAGGGAAAGAAACCCTTTCTACAGTCACCCGTATCGAAGGGTACCGGGGGATCAAAAAAATCGAGTTCCCAGAAGCCTTTGCAGGGGATATTGTCAGCCTCTCTGGGATTCCAGATGTGATGCTCGGGGATACTTTATGCGACCCCAGCCAGATCGAGCGCCTTCCCCCGATTGCGATCGATGAACCGACCTTATCGATCCAGATCATGATCAACTCGGGTCCTTTTTCTGGGCAAGATGGGAAGAATGTCACCTACAATAAGATCAAAGAGCGCTTGTTTAAGGAGAAGCGTTCGAACATCTCCCTTAGAATCGAAGAGTCTTTTGGTGACCAAGAGGCGATGACGGTCTTTGGAAGGGGAGAGTTACAGCTCTCGGTTCTTCTCGAAGCGATGCGTCGTGAGGGGCTTGAGATGACGGTTTCCCAGCCACAAGTGGTCGTTAGAGAGATTGATGGAGAGAAGTGTGAGCCAATTGAAAGGGTGTACATCGAAACGCCAGAAGAGTTTTCCGGAGCCGTAATTGAGGAGCTCTCCAAGCGAAAGGGAGAAATGCAGTCGATTCGGACAGATGACCTCAATATCAGACATGTTGAGTTTCTCATCCCCACAAGAGGGATCATAGGGTATAGAAGTGAGTTCCTAAGCGTTACCCGTGGTCTTGGGATTCTCACCTCTCTTTTCGACTCTTTCAAACCGTGGAAAGGAGAAATTCCGAGCCGAACTCGAGGCTCTCTTATTTCCATGAACCAAGGCAGAGCTACCGCCTACTCGCTAGGCACTATCCAAAAACGGGGAACTCTCTTCGTTACTGAGGGGGATATCGTCTACCGGGGAATGATCGTAGGGGAGCACAGCCGAGACAATGATCTCGTTGTCAATGTGACAAAGGGAAAGCAGCTGACAAATGTCAGAGCTTCTGGAACTGACGAAAATATCGTCCTGGCACCTCCCAAAAAGCTCACTCTTGAACAAGCGATCGAGTGGATTGAAGATGATGAACTGATCGAGATCACCCCCCACTTCCTCCGATGCCGCAAGAAGTACCTTACTGAATTAGAACGAAAGCGAGCCTCTTCCAAAAAATAAGCTCCTTGCTTCACATGTCCTCAAGAGTATATATCTCTCTTATATGGAAAGAGCCATACTTGCAGGTGGATGTTTTTGGTGTATTGAGAAGGCTTTTCTCAAGATATGGGGGATTGAGGCAGTCCAGGTAGGGTATACCGGTGGAAGAGGAGAAAATCCCACTTATGAAGAGGTTCTCTCTGGAAAAACTGGCCATTTCGAAGCGGCTGAGGTTACGTTTAATCCCGAGAAAATTACGTATCTACAAGTTCTCGATCTTTTCTGGCGGCAGATCGATCCCTTTGACGAGGCAGGCCAGTTCTACGATAAGGGGAGTCAATACCGAGCGGCGATTTTCTACCTAGATGAAGTACAAAAAGAGCTAGCTGCGCTTTCCACAAGTGAGGTTGAGGAGCTTTTTGGGGAGAAAAGTACCGTCCAGATTCTCCCAGCTGCCCCCTTCTACCCTGCTGGGGAGTACCACCAAGGGTATTGCAAGAAAGAACCTCTCCACTACGCTCGCTACAGCCAGGGGCGCCGTCCTCGTCTCGAAGAGCTTTGGGAGGGCAAGCTCTTACCTATGACAAATCTCAAGAAACGACTCACTCCTCTCCAGTACCAAGTGACCCAAGAGGAGGGGACGGAGAGGGGGTTTCACAACGCCTACTGGGACAATCACGAAGAGGGGATCTATGTCGATATCGTCTCTGGCCTTCCCCTTTTCTCCTCAGAGGACAGATACGATTCGGGAACTGGGTGGCCGAGCTTCACAAAGCCCCTTCATCCCGAATATCTTGAGGAGAAAACCGACACCAGCCTCGGCACGCCTCGCACAGAGGTCCACGTAAAGGTGAGTAGTACCCACCTAGGCCACATCTTCCCCGATGGACCACCTCCCGAAGGTCTCCGCTACTGCCTCAACTCTGCTGCCCTCCGCTTCCTCCCCAAAAATTAGAGAACTCCCTGAGGGGGTGAAAGAATTTGTCTGTTCTTCAGGGGGAAATGCAGGTCTTGCAGCCGCAACTCCCGATAAGCTCCAGACCTTCGGCGAGACAGGTAGGGTAAAGTCTACTCCTAGCAAACGTTGATGTGGGTCTTGGTATGTTCCCTTTTCTCTTTGTCTAGTGTGAGACATGCCTCTTGGATGTGGCCGTAGAGAAGCTCAGCCATATCGTGGCTAAAGTTCTCTCGTACGACCACTCGGAGTACCGCGACCTCTTCGGCGTTTTTGGGCAAAGTATAGGCGGAAAGAATCCATCCTTTTTCTCGGACCTTTTCGGAGAGATCGAAGACTGTGTATCCTTCGACCGAAGGGGCGAGTCGCATGATGACAATCGGGAGCTCCTCTCCCCGGTTGATCAAGGTAAATCGCCCATCTTTCTGGAGAAGTTGCGAGAGGTAGCGAGCATTGTTGAGAGAGTTTTGCATGATATTCGTATATCCCTCTCTTCCAAGCCGTAAGAAGTTGTAGTACTGGGCGATGATCCCTCCACTTCCGCGGGAAAAATTCAAGGTATAGGTAGGCATCCACCCTCCCAAGTAGTCGACCTTATAGATCAGATCGTCAGGGAAGTCCTTTTTCTCCTTCCACAGAATCCAGCCCACCCCTGGATAGACAAGTCCAAACTTGTGTCCTGAGACATTAATCGATTGGACTTGCTCTAGGCGGAAGTCCCAGACAAATTTGGGGTTGGTGAAGGGGAGGATAAAACCTCCACTTGCCGCGTCGATATGGAGGGGGATATCCCACCCCTTCTCCCTTTTAATGGTCACAAGAAGGGAGTTAAGAACTTGAATCGGATCAATCTCACCAGTATAGGTTGAGCCTACGATTCCTCCAACGCAGATGGTGTTCTCATCGATAAGCGGTTCGACCTTTTCTATACGGAGCGTGTAGCTTCCCTCATCGACGGGAACAACTCGCATCTCCACATCAAAATACTTGGCAAATTTCTCCCAGCAAATATGAGCATGTGCCCCAAAGATCACGTTTGGCCTTTCAACGCTCTTCCCCTCCGCTTGCCGCCTCTTTTTCCAAGCCCACTTGTGTCCGAGGAGAGCAAGCATGATTGCCTCTGATGAGCCAATTGTTGCAGTACCCATCGTATTTGCCTCATCAGGGGCATTGAAGAGGCGTGCCAACATATTGACACACCGCGTCTGGATTTTCTCACTTTGGGGATACTCGTCGTGGTCGATGAAGTTTTTGTGTAAGCTCTCTTGGATCAGCTGGGTCGCTTCTGGTTCCATCCAGGTCGTGACAAATGTAGCAAGGTTTAGAGAGGGGTTGGCATCGAGATTGAGCTCATCATGGATCAGCTGGTAGGCCGCATTAGCCGGCATACCTTTCTCAGGCAATGAATATTTTGGAATTGGTTCCTCAAAAAACCGAGAACTATAGGTTTGGCTGTGCCCCTCTTCTTCTGTGATTTTCTCTGACAACATCCGACTCCCTCCATTTAGCGAATAAAACCTTTATCTACATGATTATCCTTAAAAATACACCATTTTTTTTTTATGATACGATTCCAGCAGAAAGCTGAGAAAAAGTAGATAGAATCTGAAACTTGTTTTTTTACTATTTCCGAGTACTCAAAGACTGTTTTTTATACAATCTATTAATATAGAGAATGATAAAATCGGGGGAGCAAGCCGAGATCGGAGTGTAAAAATATAAGGTGTTCTATGTGTTGTCTCTCTTTTCATCCGCCAAACCAGGTAACTTGGCCAGATGCTTTTGGTTGGCTACCATCTCGTCAGGGAGTACTAGCTGATAAAGAGAATCGTTATCTAGTCTACAGTAGCATTTCTAATGTCGCGAGTATTCCTCTCAGCCCTGCGATTGGCCTTATACGATCCGCTACAAATACCTACTTTCTAGCTAAAGATGAGGATGTAAATGGGCTACCATGGAATCAGGAAGAGAGGAAATACTTACAAGTCCAAATTTCTCGAGGTCTCTTTGAGATATGTGGGGGTGGACTAGTGCTCTGGGTTCCCGATATGATTGTAACCATTTCTCGTTGTTGCTGCCACCCTGAAAAGAGCTAGGATAAATCAAAAAATCTCTTTCAATTGAAAGGTCTATGTCTTCTGAAAAACGATGAATCACTCGATATATCTTTGAAAGAGAAGTGCCACCTTTAAACGTAAGCTTAGTTTTCAGATCATCAATCGAAAACAGCTATTCCCGCTATTTCCAAGATTGATGCTCAGTTATTTACATAGAGAAAAAAACGCTCCTCAAAATCCAAAACAGCCTCAGAAGTGCTTTTGAGCAGGGAGTGCGCATTTTTGTTCATTCGCTTTAAAGATGGTAAAATGGAATTTTATTTACGGTCGATTTTCGAGAGAAAATACCTTCTTTTTTCCTAGCAAAAGAGCTGGAAAAAAAATAGCGGGAATTGCTGAATCGAAAACAGTCTTTCAAGAATCCAGACAACCCAGTAGTCTTTTTCGATAATTTCAAACTGCATGAGCAGTCTCACGTTTGGAGGAGGCATCACTCTTACAGGTCTGGGAGGGGCCTCTTCACTTCTTGGCTCCTCTTGGCTGATCTCGAGAGCTAAGTCCGACAGAACCACCAAAAAG
>JAAKFR010000040.1 GCA_011064985.1 Chlamydiota bacterium | reverse complement strand
AAGTGATTTCTGAAGATGAAGATGATTTTGTTTTTACCATTTCTTTTGCAGAAGGCAACACATGTAGCGTTAATCAAGCGGTAGTCGTACCAGCCCTAAGCCTGCTTTTAAAAGTGTAGGCTCAAGCTGCTGCCCACATAGATATCCACTCAGAGAAAACGGTCACCTCATCTTTGCCGAGGTAACCGTCTAAACAACCCATCTTTTTGAGTTTTCGGGAGTAGGGCACTCTTTGGATTTTTCAAAACCCAAGGAGGATCTATGTTCAAACCCGCCTCAGACGAATTTGTAGAAGCCTGGAAAAAGAAAATCCAGAGACAGATGGTCAGTGGAGAATCAATCGCCCAGTGGTGTCGTGAGAATCAAGTCGTCTACTCCCAATTTTTCTACTGGAAAGCAAAGCTTTTTGGACCAAAAACATCTCCTGAACTCACCTTGATCTCATGAAGAGCCTCAAACAAAGACAGGGCCTCTGAATTAAATATTTCATTTGTACTTGATGTCGAATGTGTCATTAGATTTACCACCTCTCATAGTGAATATTAAAAATGACAACTTTATGACTTCTCTAAATTAAATATACTACTTTGCAGGTGTCCTGATTGTTCAATTGTGTGCGAGCGGAACGTGGGGGAGAGGGCAAGCGTTGTAGGTAGTGTGGGTTTGGGTCAGGAGGTGGGGGTCTTTGAGGTCTTCTGGGGTGAGGTGGTCGGGGTAGTGGGTCATGATCCAGTGGGAGAGGGTTTTGTGGAGAGTGTCTGAGTAGAAGAGGGAGGAGGGGAGAGCGTTTCTCTCTTCGGTGTTGAGGGGGGTGCGGAGGGTGAGGCAAGCTGGTCCTCCTCCGGCTTTGAGGCTTTGCGAGAGGTCGATGAAGGTTATGGGGAAGGGGAGCCAGTCGAGGTTGAGAGAGGCACATGGAGAAGGGGCGAGAAGTTGGAGTGTACCATCTTGGTCTGTCAGGAGAATCGAGTTGAAGAAGTAGGTGTCGATTGCTTGTCTTAAGGGGAGCTGTTTTTCGGTAACTTCTAGGAGATTAAGGGGGAGTCTTGTGAGAAGATTCTCCTGTTCTTCAAAAGCGTATTCGTGGAAGACAAACCAGTTTTTGTGTCCAAAGGAAATGAGGTCGTTGTGGAAAACGCCAGCGTCGATCGCTCTTTTACTCTGTCTTGGGGTGAGGAGTTGGTCATAAGGGAGTTTGTGCCTATGGATAATCGCATCAGAGGCTTCTAGTACTTGTCTGATCGGAAATCGACCCGTGAAGGCTTCAAAAGCCCTTTTTCCATAGACGAAGAGGTAAAACCCTTTTTCTCCTATCTCTTGGCAAAACCGGATCTGGTTTCCGGCCCCTTCATCCCCAAATCCTCCACCTGAAGGGAGGGGAGGGTGGGTGGTGAAGAGTGACGTGTTGTGGAAGAGGGTTTCAAAGATGGTCTCCCATTCAGCTACCTCTTGGTTTCGGTGAAAAGTAGCTTGGAGATTGGCAGGGGAGATGTGGCACTTTCCATCGAGAGTATCGCAGGAGGGAGTGATGCTTGCGACATTTGCCATCCACATAAATGATGAGGAGTAGATCGTGGAAATAATGTGGGGGTTTATCGGATCTTCTGCTGAATAGCCCAATTGAGAGAGAAGGGTGGTGAGAGGTCTTGGATGGGGAGGGAGGATGATTTGGGGCACTCCCCATTTGTGGAGCTGCTCCATTAGATCTAGGCTTTCGAGAGCTGCTTGTTTCGGATTTGCCACTTCATATCTGTGGCTCATTGAAGCGAGGTTTCCATATGAGAGGCCTCCCAGATGGAATGTAGGGCCAGGAAGGGTATGGAAAAAGACCTCTTGGTAGTTCATGAGCGGGCCAAAAGGGAGAGGCCTGGAGGGAGAGTGTGTGGGAGATGGAGGCTCGGACTCTCCATCGAAGCAACCGGATAGGCGCAATAATCGGTCGCATAGTACCCTCCGGGGTGGTAATTGCCACTTTTTCCAATCCCTCCAAAAGGGGCCCGTCCACTTGCGCCTGTTGTGGGCATATTCCAGTTGAGTACCCCTGCTTGGACGGTATGAAAAAATTCGTGATATTTTTCTGGATCGCGGCTGAGAAGGGAGGCGGCAAGTCCATACTCTGTACGGTTTGCCTCTTCAAGGGCCGCTTCAAAGGAAGGGACACGGATGAGTTGTAACAAGGGACCGAAACACTCGCTGTCGGGGCGGGGATCAACTTCAGTCACATCCATGAGTCCAGGTGTGAGAAAGGGGGTCTTCTCATCGAGAGGACGGAGTTCGACAAGGGGGATTCCTCCCTGGCTTCCCAATGTCGCTTGGTAGTTGAGGAGGGCTTCTCTGTGTTCTAGATCGATTACGGGCCCCATAAAAGGCTCTGGGGAGTCTGTGTAGGGACCAACATGGATGGAAGTGATCATATGGATGAGGCTTTTTAGAAACTCTTCTCCTTCTCTCCCTTCTATGATGATCAAGCGGCGGGCAGATGAGCACCTTTGCCCCGAAGTGAGGTAGGCCGATTGGATGGTGAGCAAACTCGCTGCTTCAAAATCTGCTACATCTGCAACGATAAGAGGATTATTTCCTCCCATTTCAAGGGCCATGATGGCAGGAGGGGCCCCTTTACGGGCATGGATCAATTCTTTGCCAACCTCATAGCTTCCAGTAAAAAAGATCCCCTTGATACGAGGGGAAGAGGCGAGGGTTTTCCCTGTTCCTGCTCCTCCTTGGACGAGGTTGAGTACACCTGGGGGGAGAGAAGAGAAGCCGGCAACAATTGCTTGGTTGGAAAGAGGGGTTTTCTCGCTTCCCTTAAACACGACGGTGTTTCCAGCAAGAAGAGCCGGGACGATATGCCCGTTGGGGAGGTGCCCAGGAAAATTAAAGGGGCCAAATACAGCGACAACTCCATGGGGTTTGTGGTGGGTAGCGAGAGTAGCTGCTGGGGTTTGAAGTGTTCTTTCTGGACACCTCTCTTGGTAAGCTTCGATTGAAACACCGATCTTGAGGATCATAGAATCGACCTCGGCCTTCGATTCCCAAAGGGGTTTACCCACCTCCTTTGAGAAGGTTTCTGCAAGGTGGTCTTTCGACCTTTCTAGTACCTCACGATATTGATTTAGGTGCTCAATCCTCTTTTTGATTGAGGTACGTGCCCAACTCTGGAAGGCATTTGAGGCCGAATCGATCGCCTCTTCGATGATCGCATCTGTTGCGTGGGTTCCGGTGTAGAGGAGCTCTCCTGTCGCTGGATTGTGTGAGAGGAGCTCATCTCCTCTACCAAGGACCCATTTCCCACCGATCCAATGTTTTCCATTCTCACTCATAAGCGGTATACCTTGATTGGATCCCCAACTTGAACCTGCAAACGATAAGCAGCTTCGCTTGGAAGTTGAATCTCCTCCCCTTCTTGAGAGAAAGAGGTGAGTACGGCACGGAACTCTTTTTTGGTGTTGCTGATCACCCCTTCCTCTCTATTTTCTACCTTTTCAGAGATTTCTTTTACAACTCCTTTTTGTGTTTTCTTGATGAGATCGATCTGCTCTCTACGAGAGTAAAGATGGGGACCTCCGTCAAAAAGATCGAAGTAGCTACTCCTTTGGAACCCTTGTTTTTCGAGCATATGGAGAGCCGGGAGGGTGCTGGGATGCACGTGCCCAAGAACTTCCTGGGCCTCTTTGGGGAGCTCCGAGAGATAAATTGGATGTTTGGGAAAACGCTCTTCGATGATTTCTGGCGATTTTGCGCGCAAGGCATCTGCCTCAGAAAATGAAAGAGGAATAAACTGGGCTCCAATTGCGTCCCAAAAAGGAGAGACTCCGTTTTGATTGACTCCTCGCAGTTGCGCCATCACTTGATTGGAAAAGCACGCAGGAAACGAATCAAGAAAGAGAAAACGGCTGAAAGAGAGGAGTTTTCCTAAATTTTTCCTCCGGTAGGTTTCTTGAAGAAAAAGAGAGCCAACTTCTGTGGGTCTTGTTTCGATACGAGTAAAAGCAAGGAGAGGAATCCCCTCCTCTTCTTGGAGCTCGTAAGCAAAAAAAGGGTCTTTTTCTCCTAGTTGTGAGACAATCCCACACATCCCAACCACCTCTTTTTCCACTTCTAGGCAAAAGAGATAGTGACCCGCCTGGTTGCCAAAGGTTGAGAACGCCTTTTTTGAGTCGATTAGTCTTCTTTCTAACGTTTCCGAGCGAAAGGAGAGAGAAGTCACTCCAGGTTCTGCCTCTTCTTCAAGGGCTAGCAGAGAGGGGAGATCTTCTATCCTTGCTGGTCGGATAACGGGAGAGAGAGCTGTTTTAACGAAGCTCAAGGAGCACCTCTTCCATGATCTTAGTCACCTCCACAATTCCCTCCTCTGTAATCCCTCCAACAGGCACTAGAAAGCGAATACGCACAGGATTTACTCCCGATACAAAAGAGATTATACCTGCATCGAAAAGAGCTTTTGTAAACTGCACAACCTTTTCTCTTTCCCCTCCGAAAGGGGTAGCGGCAATTATCAGACCATGCCCAAAGGGGCCGGATAGGAGTTTGGGGTGTCTTTCTGCAATCTCTTGGAGTCTTTGGACAAAAAGTCTTCGAACCTGGAGATTTTTTCCATGAAGCCCTAGGTACCCTTCCTCTTGGAGGCTTTGGACGATTGCAAGACTCGCTCGGATCGAAGAGGTAGCTGCTGTGTATGTTTGGGAGAGAAGGCCCGGCTTGGGACGGTAGGCGTCAGAGTAGAGCGTTGCACACGTATGGAGGAGTTTTCCAACAGTGACGATATCAACAACATCTTGTAAGCCAAAATGTTGAAAAGCAAAGAGACAGTCAGTTCTTCCAAATGTTTGGATCTCGTCTACGAAAATCGCAATACCCGCTTTTTTCAAGATGTCAATGAGCGCCATGAAAAATTCCGTTTTTCCGGGATACCCTCCCCCTTCTCCTTGGATCATCTCCATGCAGATACAGACATACTCTCCAGGGTACCTCTCGAGGTGCCTTTTTAGGGTTGTGATGGCTCTTTCGGTGCTCCCCATCGGATCTTTCCAGTCGTAAAAAGGGAGGTAATCGACAAAGAGATTGGCAGGTAATCCCTCCCGAAATTGGGGCCGATCTGTGATTTGGGAGAGGGTGATGGTTCTCCCCATAAAGCAGTTTTCGAAAGCGAGTAGACGATGAGCAGAGGCTTTTTTTTGGAAGGCGAGCTTTAGCCCATTTTCATTTGCAATCGCTCCAGAAGAGCTTAAGAAACAGTGGTCCATACCTGAAGAGCTGCAGAGAAGCTTCGCTAGAGAGTAGGCATCTCGATTTTGCATGAGATTCCCCTCCATCGCGATATCTTGGACCGCAGCATCAATACCCGCAGAGAGGATTGCAGGGTGGCAATGGCCAAAGTGGACTCCGATTCCGCTGATCAGGTCATATTTCACACTCCCATCTGCAAGCTCCACTAAGGCCCCATTCCCCATTCCACTTCCGAGGTAGGGGAAGAAGAGGGGGAACCCACGAATCTCCTCAAATTCCTGCAGAGTCTTTTCATAGCTCTGTACAAAAGAAGACTTTGGCGGGGCAATTTTGTCGATTTTTTGGGAGTAGGATAGGGTTTTCTCGATAAGAGCTTGCTTGGCCGCCAAAAATTCGGGGTCTTGGGCAAGGGCGTCAGCTAGCAACATTTTCTCTATCCTCATCTACATTCACCAACTTTTCAAGTAATCGAATTGTCAACATAGTCCTCTCTTTCAAACTCTCTAAGCGGATATATTCTTGCTCTGTGTGGAGGCCCCCTCCAGCCACGCCGAGGGTATCGAGAGTTGGGACCCCTTTTGCTGCGAGGAGATTCCCATCACACGTCCCTCCACTCTCTTTCCATCTCACTTTGATTCCAAGTTCCCTACCACATTCTAAAAGTTTTTCTAGCAATATCTCGGTTTTCTTGTCTAATGGTTTTGGGGGGCGGTAAGAGGTCCGTTGCCAGCTGACTCCCCATTTTTTGGAGAGTTCGTGAAAGACCCCCTCCCAAAAGGAGAATTTCTCCATTTCCCTGGAACGAAGGTTGATTTTACACTTTGCAAAATCTGGCACCTGGTTGGGAGCTGTTCCTCCCTCAATTGTTCCCACGTTGAGATGGGCCTCACCGACCTCTCGTGTTTTTTTTTCAAGATCACTGAGGAAGTGCGCTAGAGGAAAGATGGCATTTTTCCCAAGATGGGGTTCGCGTCCCGCATGGGCAGCTATCCCTCTTGATTCGACAAGGTAGTTGGCAGATCCAAGCCTAGAACTTACAAAACAATCATCAACAAGGGTCGGTTCAAAGAGCAAAGCAAGATCGACCCTCTCCCCGAGCTTTTGGAGAAACTTTCCCGAATCGGGAGAGCCGATCTCCTCATCTGTATTGAGGAATATCGTCCATCCAAGAGAGGGAGCAAGCGATATTGTTTCGAAATACTCTACCGCCTTCCACAGAACGAGAAGGCCTCCCTTCATATCGCTTACTCCAGGCCCTAGAAGAATATCCCCTTCTTTCTTGAGCCAAGTTTGGAATGGATGGTCGGGTGGAAATACCGTGTCGAGATGCCCTCCCATGTAGATCTGGAAGGGGGCAGTGGTTCTTTTTCTGAGAAGAAGTCCTCTTCGGCCATTTGTCTCAACATACTCGCTTGTATCGGGGTTTAGGGAGGAGAAGGTCTCTTTTGCCCACTTAAGAGCTATATCAAGTCCCTCCAGATTGTGGGAATACGTGTTGAGATTGGCCCATTTTTTGAGATTGGCAACCATCTCAGGATACTGCCCGTCTATCCAATCTTCGGGTGACACATCGTTTCTCCTCATTCCCTCTTTTTCAACCACATGCAAGAAAAACTCAAGACCAACCTTCTTTTCTGCCCTCTCATCTTCTTCATTTGCATCTCTTGAAAAAATATAAACGCAAAGCGTGCAAGTCTCAGTTTACGAAAGCTGTATCTTTTGAAATCCTGCTAGCTCCTTCGGAACATCCACCCCACTAAAAAATTTTGAGGCTTTGACAATTATTTTTTCTTTGCCTATGAGTGGGAAAAATGGAAGGGATACATACCAGAGTAGGTTTAAATGGGAGAGGGAGCAAAACATGGGAAAAGTGGGCGTCGAGTGAAAGTACAAAAGATTAGGAATGAAGAAGGTGGATGCTATATCGTGATCAGCTGTGGGAAACCGGCCGCAGATGGAAAAATGCAGGTCGAAATGAGCTATGAGGGGGATCCAACTCTTGCTTCTTACCTCCTGGAAAATGCACAAGGGTTTATCGATTTTGAAGCGGATGGATTTTCCAATTGACAGAGTTGCTGTAAGATGACATCTTTCTTTGGCAAATGGACGGAGAATCTTTTGCCAGCAATGCCTTAGGAGAAGTACGCAAGAGTCGCTTACATTTTCTCCATAGTTGGATTTCAGAGGGGACTATCTCGCAGATGGTCTTCTGGGGATTGCTCCCTTTTGCCTCTCTTTTAGCTACACTTGTGGTCGCTTCTCTCCACTTTTCCTCTCAGTTTCCTCTGTTTTTAGGGATTGTCTCAGGGTGTGCGCTCCTCTCTTTCCAAACAAGGCTCTCCGGTTTTTTTGCAAGCTTGGCTCTTCTCACGCTTACCCTCTTTTTTCAGTTGAAGCAGGGGGCGATGGAGGAGACTCTTTGGTATTCTGGGATCTATCTCGCTTCCATTCTCAACACGACCCTTTTTCACCTGGCTCGTAAAGAAATAGGGGCGACGATTGCTCCTCTTTTAGGGAGACTTTCTGAAAAGGGACAGCTTCTTGAGAGGCTCGAGCACACCTTTGGGGTGGCCCAAGAAGAATGGAGGAGAAAAGAGGAGAGTTTTGAGGATACAAGAGAGAGCGCTGAAAGAGAGATCTCGCATTTACTAGTAAAACTAGATGCCCAAGCCAAAAAAATGGCGCTTGTGGAAGAAGAGATCGAGCTTCTCACCTCCCAGAAAGAAGAGATTTTATCCCGAGCAATTGCCCAAGTACCTGTTACGGTGCCTATAGTAGAAGAATCCCTTCCTAACCCGGACCTTCTCAAAGAGTGTGCCGCCTTGCGTGGCCGCAATGAACAGTTCTGCTTGCAATTTGAGGAGAAAAAAGAGCTTTTAGCTGAAGTCCGTAAAGAGCTATTCCTTGCTCAAGAGAAGGGAGAGAGGCTAGAAAAAGAGGCCTTTTTTGCTTCTCTAGAGCCCGAGTCAGAAGAGTTGAAAGGGTGGCAGGAAGAGTCGCTCTTACGAGGGGAAGAGATTCTCAGTTTGACAGAAGAGATCACGACTCTAGAAGAGTTAGTATCTCGTGTCCATCCTCAGTGATGAGAATTGTGTGTTCCCATTGGGCACTTGCCCGCCCATCTTTTGTTCGTGCTTCCCATTGATTGGCAGGATCGATCACCGACTCCCGTACTCCAGCGTTGATCATCGGTTCAATAGTGAAGGTCATCCCTTGCGTGAGGGGGATTCGGAGGGTATTTCGGTGGTGGGGGACTTGGGGTGGCTCGTGAAAGGCGAGCCCTACACCATGGCCGACGAATTGGTTGACAACTGAGCACCCTTTTGTAGCGGCATTGTCTTCAATGATATCTCCAATCTCATGCAAAAGGACTCCTGGCTTCAAAATCTCAATCGAGCGGCGCAAACACTCTTTAACGACCTCGTATACGAGCTCTTTTTCGGGATTAACCTCCCCAATTTTGACCATCTTGCTGCAATCCCCAAAGTACCCGTCTAAAATCACAGAGACATCGATATTCATGAGGTCTCCCTCTTTTAAGGGGACATCGTCGGGAATTCCGTGGCAAACCTCTTCATTAAGAGAGGTGCAGATGCTTTTCGGGAAGGGGGGGTGGCCGTAGTTCAAGGGGGCAGCAATGGCTCCTGCCTCAGCATGGAGCTTCTCAGCATAGGCGTTGAGTTCATTGGTTGTCACCCCCGCTTTTGCCATTTTGCAGGTTTTGTCCAAGACCTGGGCAGCCAAAAGGCATGCCTGGCGGATGCCGGCAATCTGCTTCGGTGTTTTCAAAAGGATTTGGTATTGCTTGAGGTAGTCAGAGGCCCGTTTTTGGAAATCTGTTTGGGGCGCCTCTTCGGCATAGTGACATTTTTTCCACTTCTTTCCGCTCCCACACCAGCAAGCGTCATTTCTTCCAATCATAACATTTATCCTACCTGAATCGGAGTTTCTTGTATTCTACCCTTTGTTACCCTTTGTTACTCAGAATGAGGTGGACTTTTGGGGATTTTCGCCCCATTTTGACGATCTCTCGCTCGCCGTATTAAGCTATACTGTCATCGCTCGAGATCGTCAAACTGGAACGAAAATCCCCAAAAGTTCTCAGCATTCTTTTACTAGATTCTCTTATGTCAGAGAGTGAGAAGAGAGAATATTGGGAGGGAATTGTAGATTCTCTTATGTCAGAGGGTGAGAAGAGAGAATATTGGGAGGGAATTGTAGATTCTCTCATGTCAGAGAGTGAGAAGGGAGAATGTTGGGAGGGAATTGTAGATTCTCTCATGTCAGAGAGTGAGAAGGGAGAATGTTGGGAGGGAATTGTTGATTATGTGAGGGAGGAGGTGAGGCCTTCGATGGACATTTCGGCGGCGATCAAGACGACGATGTAGCCAAAAAGACGCTCGGTTGCGATGATCCCGTTGTTCCCTAGCCATTTTTTCAGGTAGGGGGCAAAGAGGAGGATGGGGAGGGTAAGAGCCCAAGCAAGGATCAAAGCACCCATTACAACACCTTTTGGGACTTCCGAGGCGCTGTAGAGGGTAATGGTTGCTAAAATCGCTGGCCCTGCAACAGCTGGGACGGCTAAGGGGACGATGAATGGATCTTTCGGGAGCCCTTTTTTCTTCTCATGATCTGGGGAGGAGAAGACCATTTGCAGGGCGATCAAAAACAAAATGATCCCTCCTGTCAGTTCCATAGCCGCCTCATCGATCTGGAAAAGAGAGAAAAAGCCGTGCCCGAAGAAGAGGAAGAGGAGAATGATGAGAAGAGCGATTACCATCTCTCTTGAGATCACCTTTCTTTGTTCTTGAGGGGAGAGATGTTTGAGAAGACTCACAAAGATGGGAAGGTTCCCCACAGGATCCATTATGATCCAAAAGAGCAAGGCCATGTGGAAAAATGAGAAGTTTCCATTCATGACCCCAAAATTCCCTGTAATCCTTCCAGAAAAACTTGGACGGAAATCATAGCGACAATCAATCCCATGAGCCTCTGGCACGCCAGTAGCCCCTTCTCCTTCATTCCTTTGTAGATATATCCTCCGAAAATAAATACCAAGCAGGAGAGAAACCAGCTGGTGAGAATCGCACCGAGCACGAGCAGATCATCTGTCGGCTTCTGTGAAGAGATGGTCACTACGGCAAATACCGAAGGACCAGCAACAAGAGGGGTAGCTATCGGGACGACAAAAGGTTCTTTTTCCCCCCATTTCATTTTTTCTTCTTCTTGAGAGAAAATCAAACGGATCGCAATGAGAAAGAGGATGATCCCTCCTGCAATCTGGGTGGTATTTTGGGAGATGTTGAGGGTCTCGAGAAGCATTCTCCCCACATAGTGGAAGAGGGCCATAATCAATAGAGAAAATCCTAACTCTCTTAAGACTATTCTCTTCTGTTTCTTTTTCTCAATCGGTTTTAAGAGATAGAGGAAGGTTGGGAGGTTGCCCAGGGCATCGATTACCAGAAACAGGGTAAGAGATAAGGAGAGGTATTCATGCATACAACGCAATTCTATCTTGAAAAGAACGAATCGATCAATAGAATTGACTCTATGGAATGTGATTTTTTAGAGCCGTATCGGGGGAAGTTCTCCTCGATTATCATTTTTGGGCCTCCAGGGGCAGGGAAAGGGACTCTCGGCCGCTTTTTTGCCGACGCAGGGACCCAGTACCACCTCTCCTCGGGTGATATTTTCCGCTCTTTGCCTACCTATTCTCCTGCTGGAAAGCTCTACTTTTCGTATGCCTCCAAAGGAGAGCTGCTCCCCGACGATGTCACAGTCCAAATCTGGAATTACTACGTTCACGGCCTTATCGCAACAAATTCTTACTATCCAGAAAGCCAGGACCTCCTCCTCGACGGGATCCCCCGTACTTTAGCCCAAGCAAAACTACTCGAACCCTACATCACTGTCCGCCACATCATCCTTCTCGAAATTTCCAATATGCAAGAGCTCTTAAGGCGGATGCAAAACAGAGCTCTCCACGAGGGGAGAATCGATGATGTCGACCCTGCCGTCCTCAAAACCCGCCTTGAGATCTACCACAACGAAATCCAGCCTATCCTTGACTACTACCCTCCCCACCTCATCTCCCGTGTCGACGCCTCCCAAAAACCCCTCGAAATCCTCCGCGACGTCCTCGTCCGCCTCTCCCACCTTCTCTCCCGAGGCCCCAACGTCGCAAAATAACAAATAAATATTATATTCTTAATACTAAGTAAATATTTTTTTGCTATAATTTTGACTGTTGAAAGAAACTATCAACATAAAACCTTAAAAAGGAGAGAATTTATGAGTAATCCTCAAATAAACTTAAACTGTCGAGCAAAAGCGCTAGTATATATATGCCTGCCATTTTTTGCTGCTAAGGAAGGGATTGAGAATGCAGGGAAGGCAAAAAACGCTGTGATTACAGGGCTCGCCCTGCTTGCCATCGCAGCTGTTGCAACTGCGGTGGTCCTGGGCGTTCCACAAGTCAACCATTTTGTGGGCAAAGGGATCAGCTGGCTCAATGGCCATGGAGTTCATGGTGTAACCGGTATGTACATGCTCTATGGGGCAGCCGGCCTCGCAGGAGCAGGCTACATCACCTGGCTTGCTATCCGCTGCGTCCAACAACACAAAGTACCGGAACCGAAACGCCCCTACACTATGGGCTAAGGAAGTTCCGGCCAAACGAGTATGGGCTTCGACGAAGATTGAGATCTTAGGAAACAGTCAATAAATAACATAAGAGGTCGGCAGGTGATGCCGGCCTCTTTTTTTTCCGCAATATTCAGTGTCCAAGACTATTGAATAAAATAGAAAACGCAAAGGCGCAAAGGCGCTAAGACACAAAGAAAAGAGTATAGTGGACTCCATAGTGATACTACTTTTTCTGCTTCTTCTCTACATAGAGGTCGGCGTCGGCCTGGGCGAGAAGTTCTTCGGGGGAGGGGTCCTCCTGCGGGCTGTAAAAGGCAGCTCCCACGCTCAAAGAGAGTAGATAGGGGTGTTTGTGGGCGAGGTTGTATTGGTGGGCGCTTTCGTGGACGACTTTTTTGAGATAGTCGCCCTCTTCTTCAGGAGCGTTGATCGCAATTACAGCAAATTCATCCCCCCCAATTCTGCCAATGATGTCCTGTTTCCGGAAGGCATTCTTGAGGCATAAAGCTGCCCCTTTGAGTGCTGAATCGCCTGCAAAATGGCCATGAGTATCATTGATTTTTTTTAGCTCATCGAGGTCGACTTGGAAAAAGAGAAACCCTTTATTGAGTCGTTTCGAGAGGGAAATTTGCTGGGTGAGGAGGGTAAGAAACCCTCTCCTATTGTAGAGTCTTGTCAGCTCATCGGCAAAGAGGAGCTCTTTGAACTTTTCGTGCATTTTGTGTCTCTCTAGAGCGTGGAGGATCGCTCTCCAGAGATGAGTCGGGCTATACTCCGATTTTGGGATGTAGTCTTCAGCTCCTAGGTGAATCGCAAGTGTGGAGGTCTTTTCATCTCTTTGTTCTCCGATGGTAAGGATAGGAGTGGCGCCAGCGAGGCTATGGAGCTCTTTCCAAAGGGTCCTTCGGGGATAGATAAAGAGGGGAAGAGAGACGATCAGAAGGTCAAAATGGGTGGTTTTCAGAAGTTCTAATGCAGCTAGAGCTTCCTCTATAACGATCCATTCGATTTTGTGGACCTCGTTACTAAAAATCGAGAGCATCTCTTCGATCTCGCTCTGACCAGAGGGGCTTGGTTCAACAAGGAGGAAATGGAGGGTCTTCAATGACATATTAGGTTTTGGTAGGGGAAGGGCTTAGGTAGGATATGTTGGGAGAGCTGCCATTGATAGAAGTTTCTAAGAACTTTTGGATCGACGTTTTGGTTCTTGGCTAGGAGGGGGCAGGTGCAGTCCCAAGCCTCCTTTTCCCAATTGATGGTCTGCAATCGTTTATCAGGATTTGCCGCTAGATAACAGCTGAATGCTTCGTCAGGATGGTCTTTGCAAAAGTCGATGCTCTTTTGCAAAGCTCTTTGGAAAGAAGAGGCAAAAGCTAGAGAGACTGGACCATTTGCGACAACAACCATCTCATAATAGGAGGGAACTCCGAGCTCTTCAATTGTCACAGTCTTTGTTGGGAGTCCAAGCATTTTGAGCTGAAAGGGTTCGATATTCCAAAAACCTCCATAGATATAGTCGACATTTTTTGTTCCCATGGATGAGATCAGATCGACACTGACATTTTTTTTCTCAGAAGGGGTGATATTTCCTCTATCCAAGAGGAAGTCGAGATAGGCAGTATCGGGGCCTCCCAAGCAGTAGCCGAGGATATGTCCAGTAAGGTCTGAGGGTTTTTCGATCTCAAGATCTTCTCTGTAGATAAGCCCAGTTAAGGGTTGCTTAATCAGTACACCGACAATTTTGAGATCGGCTCCTCTTGCAGCAGCTCGATAGACTCCTGGCATGTGGTTGACTAAGAGATTGGCTTTTCGAGAGGTGAGATAGGAAATGCCCCCTCCACTGTCATGCATCTTTTGGATTTCTAAGGGAATCTGCTCTTCTGCAAAGAACCCTTTCTGGATTCCTACGTAGAGAGGGACATGGTTGGGGTTGGGGAGCCAGTCAAGGAGAAGAGAGATTTTGTGGTTTTTTTCACTCCTCTGACACCCCATCACGCCGATGAGACAAGAGGCAAAAAGAAGCAGAGGGATTGTCAAAGCAAGCTTGGGCTTTTTCCAGTTCAAAAGAGAAAAGGAAGAGAGAAATGCCTTCCACTTAGCTGGAGAAAGGGAGAGCTTTTCACAAGCTAAAATGCTTAAGTAGAGAAGAGTACTCATCGTAGTCAAACAAAAAAGGGCTGCGAATGTGATCTCCAAGTCGGTGTTCCTCCGACTCTCTAACATTAAGATCCCGAGCCCATTTTGTGCTCCAGCCCACTCGCCAGCAACGGCTCCAACACCAGCGATGGCTGCCGAAATCCGAAATCCTGCAAAAATATGAGGGAGCGCCCAGGGGAGGCGCAGTTTGAAGAAAGTCTGTAACCCTGTGGCCCTATTGGTTTGAAAAAATTCGAGAAGATCCTGGGGAGTGGAGCGGAGACCTTGGTAGATGTTTAGAGTGAGGGGAAAAAAAATCATCAACGCAGTGGGGATGACGATCGCGGTATAGCCCCAACCAAACCAGATCACCATGATGGGGGCAAGGGTGAACATGGGGATACATTGGATTATGATAAAAAGAGGTTGTAAGATTGTCCGAGAGGAGCGGAAACGCATCATCGTCCAGGCCAAAGGAAAAGCAGCAAGGAGGGCCAAAAGAAAACCCCCACACATCTCTTTAAATGTGACGCTCGTGTGGAGCCAAAACCGGGAGCGCATCTCCCAGATAGTAGCCAAAATAGACGAAGGAGCCGGAACGACAAATAGGAGATCGGAGGAGAGGCGGACTGCCCATTCCCATAGGAGAAAGAGAAAGGTAAGAAAAGCGAGTATTCCAATGCTTTTTTTTAGCAAGAGGCCTCCTTTGAGAAAATGTTTCAGACAAAGTACCACAATCTGTATTTTAAGAACATATGGATACACGCACTGAAACCGATAGCATGGGAGAAATCGAGGTTCCCACCTCAGCTTACTACGGAGCTCAGACAGCTCGCTCTCTTATCCATTTCAATATCGGACATGACAAATTTCCCGACCTTGTCATCCGCTCCTACGCCCTTCTAAAGAGGGCTGCAGCTGAAGTGAATTGTGAATTAGGCCTCCTCTCGGAGCAGAAAAAACAGTGGATTGTAGAGGCGGCTGAAGAGGTGAGAGAAGGGAGGTGGAAAGAGCATTTTCCCTTAAGCATTTGGCAAACGGGGAGCGGCACCCAGACGAATATGAATGTCAACGAGGTGATTGCGAACCGGGCAATTGAGCTCGCCGGAGGGGAGAAGGGGAGTAAAACACCGATCCATCCAAACGATGATGTGAATATGTCCCAGTCGTCGAACGACTCTTTTCCTACCGTCATGCATATGGCAGCAGTCGAGATGTTCACCCATCGTTTTCTCCCCATGGTGCGTAAGCTACAGAAAACCCTTTTGGAGAAGGAGAAGGAGTTTTCTGGGATTGTCAAAATTGGCCGAACGCATCTGATGGATGCTGTTCCAATTACCTTGGGGCAGGAATTTTCCGGGTATGTTGCGCAAATCACCCAGAGTCTTGAGAGGCTAGAGACTGTTTTGCCCCCTCTATACGAACTTGCCATTGGGGGAACTGCTGTTGGGACCGGACTCAATGCTCCAAAGGGGTTTGCTGAGAAAGTGGTGGAGAAGCTCGCCCAGTTTACCCATTTCCCTTTTGTCCCCGCTTCTAACAAGTATTTCGCTCTGGCAACCCACGACCCTCTTGTGGCAGCTCACGCAATGATCAAGACACTTGCCTGCTCTCTTATCAAAATCGTGACAGATCTCAGCTTTCTCGGCTCAGGGCCAAGATGTGGTCTTGGTGAGCTGATTTTTCCTGCAAATGAGCCAGGCTCTTCGATCATGCCGGGGAAGGTCAACCCTACCCAGTGTGAAGCATTGACGATGATTGCAGTCCATGTTCTTGGGAACGACCAAGCGATTTCGATTGCTGGATCGAGAGGGAATTTTGAGCTCAATGTCTTCAAACCGATGATCCTCCACAATTTTCTCGATTCCATGCTCCTGATCAGCGACGGTCTCCGCTCTTTCACAGAGTATTTTCTCGTGGGCCTTAAAGCAAACCAGAAACAGATCGACCACTATCTCCAAAACTCCCTTATGCTTGTCACCGCCCTTACCCCCGTGATTGGGTATGAGAAGGCAGCCAAGGCAGCGCACTATGCCTACGAGCATGATGTCTCCCTAAAAGAGGCTTGCCAGGCCCTCTCCCTCCTCCCAGACAAAGAATTCGACTCCTTCGTTCGTCCTGAATCCATGACGTAAGTTCAAGTTGAAAGAATACCTGCTGATCCAGCATTACCTCTTCGTGAGCGTGCTCGTGCCTGAAAATTGATCTTTCTGCCTCAACACAGAGGAAAAATTGGGTACGAAGAGACTCTGGTTTGTCTAGGGAATGGGCAAAAATCCTGGAAATTTTAACCTTTGTTGTGAAAAAATCCAGCGTTTTTTTTTACTCAAGAGTAAAAAAGGAAGGAAATTTTCATGAAAACGATCAAAAGATGGTTCCGAGTCCCCAAAAAACGGAATTTTTTCCTGTTTGGCCCGAGGGGTACAGGGAAATCGACCTTTGTGAAGAACCACTTTCCAAAAGCTCTTTATATCGACCTTCTTCTTGCGGAAGAGAGGCGACGGTTTATCTCCTATCCAGAAGAACTTATGAAGATGGTCGCTACGTTGGGAGAGGGGAGTCAAGTTGTCATCGATGAGATCCAAAAGGTTCCTGAGCTCTTATCGATCGTCCATGCACTCATTGAGGAGAAAAGGTCGATTCAATTCGTCCTCACAGGATCAAGCGCAAGGAAGTTGAGGCGGGAGGGGGTTGATCTATTGGCTGGGAGAGCGGTCCGAAAGGAGATGCACCCCTTTTTAGCAAGTGAGATCGGAGAGAATTTTGATCTTGCAAGGGCGTTGAAATTTGGGATGTTGCCTCTTATCTGGGGGGAAGAAGACCAAGCGAAGGTGTTGGAGTCTTATGTCAATTTATATGTAATAGAGGAGGTGCAATTTGAAGGACTTGTCAGAAATGTGGGTCCTTTCGCCCGCTTTTTGTCTCAGATCGCTTTTTCACATGCCAGTGTCATAAATGTAACAAATATTGCACGGGAGTGTGAGGTATCCCGTCAAAATGCTGATAAATTTTTAGGGATTTTGCGAGATCTTCTGAGATATTGTCAAAAGTTGTGTCCCGCGTATGTAAGCGAATCCTTGAAAGAAGCGTTAGGCTGCCAGTTTTACCTCCTCTCCATCCTTAAATTTTACTCCACTTATTATTTTAGAAATTAAAG